>PBTE01000234.1 GCA_002726515.1 Planctomycetaceae bacterium
GCCGCTGCCGCTCGGCCCGCAGCACGCCTTCGCGCTCGTCCCATTCCAGCTCGTCGCGCAAGCTGACCATCTCGGCCAGCTCCGCCTCGAACAACCCTGAGTCCAGCGCCGCCGCGCGGTAGATGCGCTCTTCTCGCTGGCCCTGGCGGCTGCCCAGCTCGGCGATCACCAGCCAGGATTCTTTCATCAGCGCATCCGGCTCACCGAAGACCGCCGCGCGACCGTTGGCCAAACGGTACTCACCACCACCGTCCCGACGTTGGCGAGCGATACGGTCGGGATAGGCGAAGGCAAGCAGCGCCCCGTGCCAGCGATGATCGGTCGCATCGGCAGGAGCAGCCGCCGAGACACCTCGCAGCAGGCCGCGAAACTGTCGCGCCAACTGGCGCACCCGCTGCGCGCCGGAATGCCGGCCCGCGCTGCCATCGAGCAACTCGAGACGGGTTGAGATGTCCACCCCGCCGCCGCGCTGGATATCGCGCTCGACCAACAAGGCGGCAATGTCGGCAGCCAGCGACGCCAAGCCAAGTGCCTGGCCGCGCAACAACAGATGCGCAATACGCGGATGCGCCGGCAACTCAGCCATGGCCTGGCCGTGCGCGGTTAACTGCCAACCGCCACGGACATTAAGACTGAGTGCACCGAGGCGCTGGAGCAGGTCCTGCGCCTGTCGGTGGGCCGCAGCAGGCGGCACATCGAGCCAGGCCAGTTCATCCGGTTCGACACCCCAGCGCGCCAACTGCAGCGCGACGCCGGCCAGATCGGCCTGAAGGATTTCCGCGTCGCCATAAGCTGCCAGCTGCGCGTGCTGATCCTCCGACCACAGCCGATAGCAGGCGCCAGGCTCCAGCCGCCCCGCGCGCCCGGCCCGCTGGGTCGCCGAAGCACGCGAAATACGCCGGGTTTCCAGACGGGTCATGCCACTGCCGGGATCGAACCGCGGCACCCGCGCCAGCCCGGCATCGACCACCACCCGCACGCCCTCGATGGTCAGGCTGGTCTCGGCAATGTTGGTCGCCAGCACCACCTTGCGCTTGCCCGCTGGCGCAGGCTCGATGGCGGCGCGCTGGGCGGTCAGCTCCAGCTCGCCGTGCAGCGGACAGAGCATTACCTCGCCTCGATCTGCCAGCTGCTCGGCCAGCAGATCGTTCACACGACGTATCTCAGCCTGGCCCGGCAGGAAGACCAGTACGCTGCCGGATTCCTCATCCAGCGCCTGCATCACCGTCTGCACGACCCGCGGCTCGATGCGTTCACCGGCCTGAAACGCTCGTCCCCAGCGCTGCACGACCGGAAACATGCGGCCCTCGCTGCGCACCACCGGGGCGTCATCCAGCAAAGTCGACAGCCGCGCGCCTTCCAGCGTGGCGGACATGAGCAACAGCTTGAGCGGTTCATCGCGCAGCAGCACGCGCGTATTGAGGGTCAGCGCAAGGGCCAGATCGGCGTCCAGGCTGCGCTCACGCATTTTGCCATTCGCATGGATTTATCATTAGATACCTAAACCCAGCAAATACGGGATCTTCCACCCCAAAGCAAGGACAAGAATTCGTTGACAATCATCAGCAGCACCCTGTTCTTACCCAACTATCCATTCCGAAAAATTTCGGAGCCCCTAGCCAAGGCCTTTCAAACCCACGCGTCGTCGGAGTTGATTAACGTTCCGCTGAAGCTGCTCGAGTGCTACCTCCAACTCATCGAGGCAGAACTCTCCTACGTCCATCTGTCGAGTCGAAGCTGCGAGCCGATCATCATCGGTTTTGTCGGTGCATTGCGATCAAGAACTTTGGCCGATAGCAAAGAGCCTGTTCGGATTCGCTGGGCTCGACGTTTCGTAGAAACACTTACAAGTCTGCGCGACGAAATTCCAGGCATGCCCAATTTCGACTATTTGATGGCCGACCTCGAAGAAGGGAAAGAACTCTGGGATTCCCAGCAGAAAAAATTGAACCCATTGGCCTTGCGCTATTGGAACGGATGGCAAGTCGACTCCCTAAAAGGAGTACCAAGTTTTCTCGCGCTGGGAGAACTATGGCACTCCCATGGCCCTGAGTTTACAGAAGAGTACTACCGGACATGGAAGACTTTTTCGGCCAAGCAAGCAAGATGCAACACCACATTGTGCAACAAGCTGGCCAGCTATTTATCGAAGAACTCTTTGGAGTGGCCAACTACAACCTTCCAAAACCCAGAAAATATAAAATCATTCTTTTTGCACTTCATGAAGGAGCACTTCTTAACCGCATATAGAGAAAATCTAAATATACCAACCCAGATAAAAACGTGGAACAGGTTCATATCGAACTGCGAAGAGGCCTTTATACAATCAGGAGTTTGGGCAACCCCTTTTGGGGATGGACTACCACGGCCCATCCGCCCCAAACAACACAGAGCGCAAACAAGAGTGTCCGTGTCTGATGAGGGGGTGGAAATCCATGAAAAACTTATCACTAGAGTCCCTCTCGAAATAACTGATAACGAGGCAATAGAAATATTATTCAAAAGTATCCACAAAGACATCGAAACCGTAAAATCCTGGGCAACAGAACAAGCCAATGAACTTTACTCGAGAGTCCAACTTCGTATACTCGCAACCACACGGATAAACTCCTCGGAAATCAAACCTCGAAAAGGCTGGCAGCGTCGGAGTTACGATCACGAATCAATTTGCGCGATTTTTCAAAGCAACGGCTTTCCATCCTCGCGCATGGACTTCGAACACCAATACGGATACACCATATTATCTGCTGATGTCGCAAATATACTTGGACTTCCGGCTGCTGGCACTCTTTATCCCTACCAATGCTTACTGGTAGCAGAGCACAATGAGATCACAGAATCTTTCCTTAAGAATTTTCGTTTGTATGACGACAAAGGTAGAAGATCCGGCTTTGTGAAAACCGACACCGGGTATCAGTTGGTCGGCTTCAAGGATAGAAGAGGTGGAAAGCTAAGCGAGCAGAAAATACAACTAAACGCGAACTCAACAAAGCGAATCTTCGAAGTAATAAAGATCACAGCACCGTTAAGAAAATATCTCAAGGGAATTGGCGACAGCCGATGGAAGGAGTTATTCCTGACCTGCGGGAAGGGTTTCGGTCACCCGCGGACCGCTGTAATTCCGACTTGGAACAAAGCGCTATTCGATAAACACACACGGATTTTTGAACGACTTGCACAACAATTTTCAAATCATACTTCCTTGAGGGGTACTGAACTAAAAAATTTCTTATCTCGAGTCACCCTTTCTAGTCTTCGAGCCTCATGTGGGGTAGAGGTATATTTAAAAACCCAAAGCGTCGAAGCCATGTCCAAAGCGCTCGGCCACGCAAACCACGACTGCCTGCAACTTTCTCACTACCTGCCGGAGTCAATACTAGCCTTCTTCCAAGCCCGCTGGATAAGAATTTTTCAGCGCGGCTTAATCTGTGACGCGATGAAAGATAGCAGCTTCCTCATAGAGGCCGCAGACTTCGAGACAATGGAAGAGTTAAATCTATTTCTTAAGAACCATGCACTAAAAGACATCCCTGACCACCTGGTCAACCCGGAGAACACTCAAACAACTGAACCCTATTCAGCGAATCAGTACTCAGAGGTCTACATCTCAGTGGATCCAGGGATAATGACCGCCCTCGTATCATTAGAGAAAGCAGTGGCTACAGCGGAACGACCCGAAGAAGTGACAGGAGTAGCACGATACTGGGCAGATCTAACGAAGGCCGTTGTTGCCGAGATCAGAAGGGATAATGACGCACTACTGAAAGACCACCTTTATGTCGCCGAGCAGAGGTGTAACCCCCGCAGAATGGAGAAGTTGATATATGAATGTTGAATTACCAGCAGAGCTAGACTTCCTAAAAGCGTTCTACACCGACCCTAGGACAGAATACAAAAAATCAAGTTGGTTGCTGAGTGATTTCGACTTGCACATATGGAAATATGATTTCAATTTTGCGACCCCCAACACGATCAACTGGGACATTACATTAGACGACGAAACTTCTCTGCTTGCCCAAAAAAACAAGCCATTACTAGACGGGCTAAAGTATTTTTTAACAACATCTACACGTTCTGTTCGAGGATCGGCGATCGAATTAGGTTCACTAGCCGCACAGATGACGATGTTTAACAGGGCCATTCACGTTGCCGATTACATTCTTCTGAATGCAAAAGAATATCAGCTATCCAGATTCGGATTGGCTGGAATCAACAGCCATCACATGAAGAGAATGCTAGACGTCTTCTCAAGCGTCAACGGTTCGGAAGAGTCGGTTTACGAGTGGACCAAGACTATCAGCAAATTTTGTTTAAGCTTAATAAACACTTCCAGTTCTATCGAACTCGATAGCATTCTAGATCAATATCCACGAATGCGCATTGTGACTGACGAACAACTAGATGAGCATCACCTGGAAATACCTTTTGATTTAATACCTTATGCAAGAGCTGCCTTGCATTTGCATGGATATTATAAAAAAAGATCAACTGCTGGAGTCCGCACCCCTAACACCTTGCAGCTAGCGAAATCGCTTTATGCCAACACACTGAAAGGCGGGCATCTAAAACTAAAAACATTAAGCTCATTAGAATTCTATACTGATAATGAGAGAGAAATAATATCGAGAGAGTATCCCGGTTCATCGGTCAGGACAGGTGACCATGAAGCAATGACATCCGGTCCATTTCGCGCCTACAGATTTTTAACATACAACCTTGGAATTCTTCATGAAATTGGGCTTCCAGCTCCCGAAGTATCAGAGCTGAAGCAGATACTTGATTATGAACCATCACTCTCTGAAGCTGCTCGGTTTCGGACGCTGCCGTACCCAATAGTGAGAGACGCCTTCAGAAAATCAATCGAGTACCATTTCAAGTATGGAGAACTTCTAATAGAAGGTTTCTGCCGCATGGCAGAGCATTGCAACCTCAATGGAATTGCCCCTACGCAACTTACCAATGGAGAGTTACAAGACATTATGCCCCCTGAGCTTATCGACATGGGAATTAGGAAGCTTGGGCTTGTATGTCAAACGGTGTCTATTAGGCACGGCGCACTGAGAAAGCAGTCAAATTACTTCATAGAACTCAGAAATAATGTGGGACTGATTGAGTGCTTACGCATCTATATTGGATGTGTCCAGATGGTAGTTGGAACAATCATGGCTCGCCGAATAGGAGAAATGCTCGATTTGCACTCGACTGACTGCCTAGATAAAAGCGAAAGATGGTTGATCTTCTTAAATAGAAAAAGCACATCCAACCTGTTCGGCATAAGACAACGCCAAGCACGCCCAATCGAACCCATTGCCGTAAAAATGATTAAAAACTTAATTTCCATGCAGCAGAGACTTTTAAAAAGCGGATTCATAACTGAAATGACTAGCCTCTTTGCCCCCCCCGGACTCCTCGGAAATGCCGGGCTTAGTCAGCAAACAATGTATGCCTACAATAGAAACCTAGACTTGTTGTGCGATTATTTCGAACTACCACTAAATTCAAAAGGAGAAAGGTACTATATCCGACAACATCAACTTCGACGCTTTTTCTCCATGGTATTCTTCCACTCGAGCAGTTTTGGAGGACTGGAGACACTGCAGTGGATGCTCGGGCACACCGACATGCAGCATGTTTGGAATTACATTACTGAGTCCACTGATGGTGCAGTTTTGCGTAGCGCTAAGGCTCAGTTCATAGCAGAAAGCTTGCATAATGGCGATATCACTGCTTACGAAGATCTAGCCGAAATACTAAAAATTCGTTACAACACAGATAATTTTGCTCTAGTAGACACTGCTGAACTTGAAGACGCAATCACCGACATGATAAAGACAGGGAAAGTCCAGATTGAGCCAGAGTTTTTCACAGACGAAACCGGCCAACATATGCGCGTGGTAGTAAAAATTCAGAGCACAGACTAAATGAAAAAAATCTCCGACCTAGAGCCACATGCTAGCGCCACATTAATAACCAGTGAACTTTTAAAGCTAATCTACCGTAATCCTGACTATTTTTCCAAAAACGAGAACATTCTAAAGGCTCTCAGAAGCCAAGGAGCGCTAGCCAAGCTCGAATTCAATTTCGAGGACTCAGGGGCTATAAAGTCAAAATCCCCAATGAGCATCAACACTTTAAAATCTCACGCCAACTTACAGTTCAAGGGAGGATTTAAGGAACTTGATACCCTCCGCCTAGCGGCATTGAGGGCCATTGAGAAGGTCAATGGCAGCAAAGAGGCCACTTCAACAAAACGCACTAAGTCCGGACTTTCGCGACTAGTAACTGAACTAGAGGAGAGACTTGATAAGCAGCGCTGCGCCAACATGGTCCTCCTCCAGGGATTAAGCCTGGCAATTAACGAGTTAAGAAATATACGTAGCAATCTAGATCCCGCTCTACTTGAAAAGCGGGCAAGCGATGCCGTTCAGGCACTTACTGCTCTACTGAGCCTCCCTCCAGAACAGCCACCCCCCCCCTCCCCTTCTTCCGGAGACGGGCGAGTTACGCGACTGGAGGAGTATCGCAAGTGACAAACCACCTTCGCCAACAACTATTTAAACCACTTAAAGAGCTAACACTCTTTAGCTACCATGCGCATGGAAGTACTATAACAAAAGATGGTTCTGGCCTGCCGTTTTGCTGTTGGCCTGATGGCACGCCCAATAACGTCGCAAATCTCTACATGCTCGCACTACGTGACCGCCCTGGCCGAGGTGGAAAAGGCCTATCAAGGCACGGCGGTAAAGGCGGAAGCATTGGGGAGTATGCATCCAAAATAAGCCCACTAGTTCGCTACTGCTTCAGATACCGAACTGACTTTATAGGACTGTCTGACCAACAGTTCTCAGACTTCATTGACGAATTAAGAAAGGAGCGATCTGTCAACGATCCCACTGTAAATAGGCGCACCGAAACTACACTCCTAGCAATTGGTAGGATCTGTCTAGATTTTTTGCAATTCGTAGGACGTCTTTATGGCGACGATGCATTTGTATCAGAGAATGGAACCATCCGCGCCGTAATGAAAACATTTACTATCACAACGCGCTCAGGAAGAACGATAAAGCGGAGTTATCTGCATCACCACTCTCTTCATGTATCTGGAACGCGCTACCACACGCGCGATCCGATCCCGAGCGAACATATAAAGCTTTTGCGAGATTCAGCAAACAAAATCCACCCATCGAGACACCTTCAACTTCGACGGAATCTGGTGATTTCCTTGCTTGAGCATACGGGCGCTCGACGCAGCGAGATAATTGAAATTACCGTTTCGGACATACGTAATGCCATGAACATGACGTTCCCATTGCTACGTCTGCGAACCTTGAAACGTGGAACCTATTCCGAGCGTTTTATCCCGATTTCAAGAGTGGTACTAAGCGAAGCTAAGAAATATATTCAGTTTGCCCGCAGAATATCTCTTCGCAACTTCAAGGACACGGATCACGACAGACTCTTTGTTCAAGAAAAGACTGGTAAGCCGCTCGGTGCCTGCAGTATTACGAATGAAATGATTCAACTTAGAAGTCACGCCGGCATCGAAGAAAAAGTCTGTGCACACATGTTCCGCCATGCTTTCATCACCAATCTTTTCGTACTCCTAATCAAAAGACACAAGTTCAAGCAAAAGGACGACTTCAGAAGCGCCCTGCTTAATAGCAAAAAGTTTCTTTACGACGTCATGCTGTGGACTGGCCACAAAGATCCCCTCTCGGTAGAACGGTATATTCATCTTGCATTCGCCAAACTTGATGGATACGAAGACATCGTTTCATCTGCCCATATAATCAGGACTAACCGTATATATGACCAGGCCGAGGAGCTACTTCTGAACGCATTAAAAAATGGTATGCCAGTTGACGAGTACGTGCGTGAACTGGAGAAGCTAAAGCAACTTCGGCAAGAAGATCTCAAGAAAGAGACAAAGGAAGAGGAAGAGGAAGAGAATACGGAGTCAGTCAAAAGCTGGGAGCATTGGCATAACCACCTTTGAATGTTGCGATACAACTCGCTTCACTGCCGAAGCGTCCATAAAGCGCGTGTCTAATGACGACGACGTTTACCGGTCGTTCACTGGGGCGAAAGAGACAATCCGCTCCTGCCCGTGCAAGGTGGCATCCTGAATGCCCGACTCAATCCGTAGGGCTCTGTCCGGATAGATGTCCTTGAGGTTCGTCATCACCTGACCCTTGTCAAGGCTGAAGATCACTTGGCCGTTGTGATCAACCAGGAATGCATGGTCGATGCCGCCAAAGTCCACGACATCTATGATCCTCCACTAGGGTGTCAAGGGTGAACCGTCGCTTAAGTTCCGGAGCACACATTTACAAAGGGCCGAAATCTGCAAAAAACGGGCACGTCGACTCTACGAATGGCAATACGGTAAAACTCGCACGGCCCTAGTACGCCGGTTGACTGGCACACTCAACAGAGAGCCAACCTGCGTTGCTCTCGAGGCAACACTGGGTTCCGGTTCACACGCCCGCATTGAGCAACAGCCTACGATTTTCGCGGCTTAGCTCTAGCTGTAGCCTGGGCCACAAGCGGGTCCTCAGGCCAGTAATGCTTAGGGTACCTACCTCGTAAATCTTTCTTCACTTCCGCGTAGGTATTGCGCCAGAAACTCGCCAGGTCCTGGGTGACCTGCACCGGGCGCTGGGCCGGGGACAGCAGGTGCAGCTTGACGCCCTGACGGCCACCGGCGATGCGCGGAGTGTCGGCGAGGCCGAACAGCTCTTGGAGGCGCACCGCGAGAACCGGCATCTCGTCGCTGTAGTCGAGGCGGATGCGCGAGCCGGAGGGCACTTCCAGCGTACGCGGCGCCAGCTCGTCGAGGCGTTGCGGCAGCGGCCAGGGCAGCAGGCCATGGAGGATGCCGGCGAGGTCGAGGTTGGCGAAATGGCTGAGGCGGCTGACCTTGCCCAGCCAGGGCTGCAGCCACTCCTCCAGGCTGGCCAGAAGCGCCGCGTCGGAGAGGTCTGGCCATTCGCTGCTGCCCGTGTCGGCCAGGTCCAGTCGGCGCAGCAGCGCCACCCGCGCCTGCCACTGGCGCAGCTCCGCACTCCACGGCAGCAGCTCCAGCCCCTTGCGTCGCACCAGACCGAGCAGCGCACGCGAGCGGGCCTCGTCATCCAGTTCGGCAAGGGCTTCGCGGGCCAGCACCAACTCACCCACTTTCACCTGACGTTCGGCGCGCAGCACACCTTCGCGCTCTTCCCAGTCGAGCAGGTCCTGGCACCTTACCTGTTCGGCCAGAGGGCCGTCGAACAGTGCGGGATCAAGGTCGGCCGCGAGATAGATGCGCTCTTCACGCTGGCCCTGGCGGCTACCGAGATCGGCGATCACCAACCAGGGCTCCTTCATCAGCGCATCCGGCTCGCCAAAGGTGGCTGCACGGCCATTGGCCAGCCGATAATCGGCCCCTCCGGCACGACGTTGCTGGGCAATGCGGTCCGGGTAGGCGAACGCCAGCAGGCAGCCGAGCCAGCGCGGGTGATCCGGATCGGCCACCGGCTCGCTGGCCGGGCCACGCAGGTAGGAACGGAACTGCCGCGCCAGCTGGCGAGCACGCTGCACGCCGCCACGAGCGCCACGCGCTGCCTTGTCGTTACCGGCCAGCAAGGCGAGGCGGCTGTGCAGGTCGGCACCGCCACCACGCAGGATGTCGCGCTCGCCCAGTAGGGCGGCGAGGTCACAGGCCAGGCCGCCGAGTCCCAGGGCGTGGCCACGTAACAGCAGGTGGGCAATGCGCGGATGGGCGGGCAGTTCGGCCATGGCCTGGCCATGGCGGGTCAAGTTGCCATCGTCGGCCAGTGCGCCGAGGCGTTGCAGCAGGTCACGGCCCTGGGCGTAGGCAGCCGTGGGCGGCGGATCGAGCCAGGCCAGTTCATTGGGATCACCAATCCCCCAGCGCGCCAGTTGCAACGCCAGTCCGGCAAGGTCGGCCTGGAGGATTTCCGCGCTCCCGTGGGCGGCCAGTTGCTCATGCTGGGCCTCAGACCAGAGCCGGTAGCAGGCACCCGGCTGCAGACGGCCGGCACGGCCGGCACGCTGGGTCGCGGAGGAGCGGGAAATACGCTGGGTGTCCAGGCGAGTCATGCCACTGGCCGGGTCGAAGCGCGGTACACGCTCCAGGCCCGCGTCCACCACCACGCGCACGCCATCGATGGTCAGGCTGGTCTCGGCGATGTTGGTGGCCAGCACCACCTTGCGCTTGCCCGCCGGTGCCGGCTCGATGGCCGCGCGCTGGGCAGCGAGGTCCAGTTCACCGTGGAGCGGGCAGAGCAGGATCTCTGACCGGCCAGCGAGGCGCTCGGCCAACTGCTCGGCGACGCGGCGAATCTCCGCCTGGCCGGGGAGGAACACCAGCAGGCTGCCAGGTTCATCGGCCAGGGCCTGGAGCATGGTCTGTACCACCCGGGGTTCGAGCGCCTCGCCGATCTGACTCGGCCGCCCCCAACGCTGCTCCACCGGATACATGCGACCTTCGCTGCGTACCACAGGCGCCTCGTCCAGCAGGCGCGACAGGCGCTCGCCTTCCAGCGTGGCGGACATCAGCAGCACCTTCAGCGGCGGTTCGTCGCGCAACAACTCACGGCCGTTGAGACACAAGGCCAACGCCAGATCGGCATCGAGACTACGCAGATGATACTCATCAAATATGAGCAGCCCAACGCCATCTAGGGCAGGATCGTCTTGAAGCCGACGAGTAAGAATGCCTTCAGTCACTACTTCAATTCGAGTCTGTGGTCCGACCTTACTCTCCAAGCGAATTCGATAGCCGACTGTTTGCCCAACGCTTTCTCCCAGCTCGCTCGCCAGTCGCTCAGCTGCGGCTCTGGCAGCTAGTCGACGTGGTTCGAGCATGACAATAGTCTGGTCGGCCAGCCAAGGCTCTTCCAGCAGCGCTATTGGTACTCGCGTTGTTTTGCCTGCCCCCGGCGCTGCCTCAAGTACAACTTCATTACGTGCAGACAAGGCATCTCTTAAAGCGGGCAAAACAGATTCAATCGGCAACAAACTCATGATGGCTCCTAGCTGAGCCACCAATTATAGATACGAGGGAAGCTGTTACGGCACGGCGGTATGTCAATCACGCCCAGTGCACGGCTCCCTTCGGGCCGCTCAGAGATAAACGGGGCCTATTTAAACGGCATGATGGACATCAAGGCCACAGCCAGCATCTGCCCCTTGAACACCTGACGAGGGGGATCCTCTTGCCAGTGTTGCGCCCCGGCTCAGCTGGCTCCGTGATCCGAAAACATCGGATCATTTAACAGCCAGCTGACTAACACCGGATGTAGAGGTCCATGCTTGTCGGCCAATAGGGAAAGCTCTTGCTTGGATCGCTCTTCCACTCGACCAGCCAACCAGACGGCTTCTGCTGTCGGGTAATGCCGAAGTAGATTATTTGCTTGGTACCGTACGTTTTCAGGAAGGCTCGTGTCCCTAGCCAGCTCCTGTAGGAAGTCCCGTGTTTGAACAACGCTACGGGTGCGCTCATGGGCCATCGTCATGGTATTGCTCCTGAAATGTCCGCGGGGAGAGGCGGCTTCTCGTCACTCAACATGAGTCGTCAGCCTCTCCGCCTCACTTTTCGATCACTGCATTGAGCGCGCCAGAGCCATCCCATATGGGGTAAGGGAGCCCTTTCACCTTCTTATCCTCGACGAGGAAGGCCAGGCTATAGCGCGCGCGGGTAATCGCGACGTATAGCTTGTTTCGCGACTCCTCCGTCTTATCCTTGTCGAACACTTTGGCATTTCCGCCAATGAACTTCAGATGTTTATCTGACGGGATCACAAGCACTCGATCAAAGCCTAAGCCTTTGCAGGAACCGAACGTATAACAGATAAGGTTACCCGGTAGGTATCCAGTGCCGGTGGTGGACGACCAGCGCAGTACTTGAGGCTGAAACGCTGCCAAGTAATCGCTCACCTGAGATTGTTTCACTATGAAGGTGCCATGGTGATGCGATATTTCGTCTGGCACTTTCTCGACACCTGTTACCGTCTTGTCATACAGCCCCAGGTGGATCGTGTCGGAGAGGTCGCAGATTTCTTGTATGCACCTGCGATTCTTCGGCATCGAATGCTTTTCGAACTTCATTTTCCCGACGAAGTAATCGACCTTCTGTTGAGGCGTCTGCGGAGCCTTATGGCCGAACGTCGTTGTGTAGATTGTCTGTCGAAAGTCGCCCACACAACAGATCGAGTCGACCATGACCTTGTTGAGTGATTTGATCACGTCGTAGTCCCAACCGACCAAATCCTGCACTTCATCAAAATAGACCCTTTGATAAATCTCCTTCAACCGCTTGGCAGGGGCATTTTTGGATAGTTTCGCAATGAGGGTCGCAAGCTTTGCCAAAAACCCGGAGTACGCCTTTGTTTTGCAGGGCGTCAGGTAATGCAGTGGATTGATCGTGCCATCTTCCGATTTTTCAGCTCTGCCTTCAATGTAGTAGGTTGTACCTGATATTAAGTGAGGGTTGTTCTCAGTGAACGAGATAGTCGTGATCCGATCTGGAAATACCTCGCTCTGATAGGGACGCACCATATCTTCCAGGTAAAAAGAGAACAGCCCCTTGACGACGAAGTGCTCACTGCTAGCACCGTACAACTCAACAAAACGAGAGCGCAACTCTGCCTGATTATTGGTTGTATAGGTGACTACAAGCACACGTCCACCAGCCTTGATGGTCTCAATGGCTTCAGTAATGATCTTGTGCGTTTTCCCTGATCCGGCGCCTGCGACCCAGAGTTCGTTAGGCAAAATCGAGCACCTCGTCTAGAAAGGCTGGGTACTTGAAGTCCAGTGCGCCATCGAACAGTTTGACCGCAGAGTCGACCTTGCGAGCGCCTTTACCGTTGCCCTTTACGCTCTTGAACCAACGGATCAAATTTTCCCTTCGATCCTCCAGAGAGACCTCTGCGTTGTAGATATTGAAGGTTTCCGTCGACAAGACTTCCTTTGCGAAAGCGTCAAGGGTTTTAATGTCAACTGCGTTGGCATAAATCATCGCTGGCTCAAGCGAAAATTCGGCGTCGTTCATCGACGAGTACAGCTTGATGTTAGGAAACGCAGCGTATTCCAGACGTCCTTGTACAACGTTACCGTTATAGTCGCCGTCATTATCCCTGAGCACATGGATCTTGGTGCCGATCTCTTTACCGACTTCGATGAACGTCTTGAAACCTACACCGCGTACCACGATGATATCTATCCCGTCCTGCTCAGGCAGTCGGTTGTGTTTTCGTTGGTAGATTTTCTTGAGCACCAGTTCGTCCGACGGCCCCTCGACCAGGATGACCTTGCCCGACAGTGCCACCCGCAAGGTGTCGTAGCCAGGAAGACGCTTGAGGGTCTTCACCACTTTAGCGTCTAGCGTGTGCAGCCTTTTGTACCCTGACTGCACAAGGCAAATTTTGTCGATACTCAGCTTGTTCAACACATACGAGCTGTGGGTGGTCAGGAACAGCTGCTTGTCTCCTCGCTGGGTTTCGATGTAGTGCACAAGCTTGTTCAGATTGGTGTGAGATAGATGATTTTCGGGCTCTTCCATCATCACCAGATCGATGTCGTGGGATTTGTTCTGAATGGCCAGTTTAATCTGCACATTGCTCTGTTCACCCTTGCCGATGAGGTGAAAAGGCACATCATCGACCTCAAGCTGTAGGCCGGTCTGGATGGAGCCCGCAGGTAACGTACTTGCTGCAATGGTGAGCTTGCTATCGGTGATAAGGTGACCCGCATCAAGGCTGGCATTGACCGTCCTGACCTCCCCGGAGTTGTTAAACACCTGCAGGTTTTCACGATAATTGAGGGTCAGCTTGACGAGCTCTTCCTTCGCCAATGCGGTGTTGAGAATGCTCGAAATGTACTGGTTCTTCCCCATGGTTGGGTGGATACGTGTGGGGTCGATGTACAGCGCCTTAAACTTCTTAGCGATCGGTTTTATCGGATTCCAACCGAAATCGAGCCATTCCACCTTATAGAATTCGATCGGAATGCTGGTGATGTTCGGCTTGGTCAGCAGGTGGCTCTCGTATACGGCCTCCAGCGACGGGTCGAAACAGGCTTGTACCAAGACGCCCTGGGCGTCAGCCTTGAGGCTGTTGTTCGAGCCTCGGTACTCAGGCACACCGTCAATGTAGGCTTCGATGATAAGGCTGGGCAGGTGCTTGGAGCTCAAGTCAGAGGCGAGAAACCGCGTGACGGCATCCTGATTGAAAAGATCAGGGGAGAACTCGCCGTTGAAGGGCCGTCCACGATGATTGTAATTGAGCACAATTTCTAACGCTTCCAAGATTGTGCTTTTACCAGCATTGTTGTCGCCGACGAAAATATTGACGTCGTCGTTGAATTCTAGAAGTTCGTCGCGAAATTTTTTGAAGTTGATCAGCTTGATGGCTTTAACGTGCACTCTAAATCCCTCTAGGCATCGCTTGATAATGGCGTATTACCATGGCAAATGAACCGTACCTTGGGTGGTGTGTGCTGTCCATATGGCTATCAGCTGAAGACGAACGTCTAGAGCAGTTTTGAATCACCTCGAGTGCCGTGGTCACATCTAATGCCTGCTTTTGGCCCAGAGTGTGTAAAAACGCTTCGTCAAAATTGAAGTGCGCGCGTCTACGTGAAATCTGAAATTTTTCGGCACCTCAGCAGATGTGGATTTCGCCCAGATGCGCGATTTCCAGTCCGGTTTTGAGTACCTGTCGCGCTCGAAAACGTTTTTACACAGCCTCGGCCGATTGCAGCCGGTGACGACAGGCACCTGTCGGCCAAAAGCTGCCTGTCGTTGAGTGCAATTTTTGACTCATGGCTGCCAGCAACGGCAGCAGTTAAAATGCTCAGAGACGATCACTCAACGAGCAATAGACCTAGTTTGTTCGACCGAGCTAGATTAGTAAAAGCTCTTTCACTTTTTGCTTGATTTCAGCAGGGCTTTCTTCAAATCCGTATTTACCGGCATTATCTTTAGAAGAGTTATATCCCAAGAAATAACCATTGTATTGAAAGTAGTTAGTGTCAATTTTTCGCCTGCTTGGCTTGCCTTTTTCCAGCATATCCAGAAGCGTTTTTAAGTGTGAGCGTGTTAGCCAGAATTTTAGAAGTAATCCGCTCCCTAGCACTTCAGTGCCGATCATTGGAGCTGCTTGAAAGCCCAAGGCCTAGCTCAGGGCTAGTCGTCTACACCAGTTCCGCTATGTATGCTGAAGGGGGCCCAACCACTCTACCTGACCAGCAACCTCAAGCGCTTCGGCGAATTCAACCTCAAGCTAAACCGGCCACCGGAGCCCTGGATCAAGGACTCGGTGTTCCAACAAGCTGCCGGCTCGCTGCGGGTGATCAGACCTAGCCAGCTAGATACCGAGAAAACGCCATGATCAACATTCCTCCCGCATCCTTCCGCCTTACACCGTACGGCGAAGTGGACGCCGTGGCGTTGGAAAACCTGCGCGACAGCTTCGACACCTCTCAACTGCTCCGGCTGGTTGATCGCTTGGACGTCTGCTTGGTGGAACTGGGTGGAATCACCTCCATTCGCGACGAGCTACTGAGATTGCATGCGATGGCTCTGACGATAGTTGAGGGCATCGCTCTTACGGTGCCTGCCGAGAGTGCTTGTATCTGGACAGAAGCCCAATCTCTACAGATGGATCTTGAGGCACTGGTTTCTTGGGCGCGCTCCGCTCAGCTCATCATTGCGCCGCTGATCAATCTTGCTCCACAGCACGAGGCATGAGCGCTCTCGCCGATTTCGACGAGGCTCAACTGTTTCTGACCATGGCTGGAATCGCCCGTAAGTAGATCAATTCACCAATCAGTTCTACGAGTGTCTGAGTAATCACAGCCGCCGCGGCCAGCGCGCGAATGGACTCGGGGAGCGCTAGGGCCAGGGGAAGCACTACAAGCGAGTTGCGAGTGCCTGAGCTAAAGGCCACTGCCCGTGCGGCAGAAGCCTCCAAGCCAAATAGCCGGGAGCTGAGTACGCCGAGGGCCGGAGCGAGTAGTAGAAACGCTCCGTATACCGGAAGCAACGGCGCCAGGATGTCGAGTTGGTACACGACAGCCGCGATCTGCGAACCCACCACCACGATTAGAACCAGGGCCATTGCAGGCACTGGCAGCCAGGCCCAACCTGCGCTCCATGTGCGAAGCAGCAGAGATCGGCGTCCGCCAAATTCGGTGAGCACAGCGGCTGCCAAGGGTAGGAAGATCAGTAACAGGAAGGCTTCTGCGAAGGGCCACAGCTCGATCACTGTGCCGGCTTCGGGGCCAAGGATTAGCTGCAAAGAGGGGCAGCAGCAGAAGCTGGAGCAACAGCAGCAATGGCGTCGCCGCGAGGACCAGACGAGAGTCCCCTCTGCCCAGGTGGGTGAAGACCACCACGTAATCGATACAAGGCGTCAGCAGGACAAGCAGCGCGCCGACCAACAAGGCCTTGTTCGATGAGAGCGGCCACGTCACCAGCCACACCATCAATGGCACCAATAGGAAGTTGGCCAGCAACAAGGCACCGACGAAGCGGCGGTTGGCAAAAGCTTCTCGCAGCTCCAAAAAAGGAATCTGCAGAAACATGGCATACATCAGCACGGCAATCGCCGGTGTGATGGCCATGGCCGTCAGTCCGGTGAATTGCGCAGAGCTCAGGCCTGCAATGGCAGCGGCCACCACCGCCGCGAAATAAAATGCTATCTGGTGTTCTTCCAGCCAGTCCCGCGACATCTGATATCTTCCCTTGTTGCGCAAGGGCGACATTCTCCCACTGGCATCGGATTTAACCCAGCGTTGAGGCTGGTTGCTTTTCGCTTTGCCGTTGGGCGAAGTCCGCAACGGTCCTAACAAGTCCTGCCGATAAGAGGATGCATGATGTTTCGAAATAACTGGATGGCGGGTCTGAGGCAAGTGCTCGCCATCGCCAGGAGTTAACCGCAATGAATCCTCAACCTTCAGGCATGCCCTGGAACCTGCTGCTGCTAACCTGGCTGGTCGCACTGGTATCGACCCTGTCCGCGCTGTTCATTGGTGAGGTGATGGGCCAGGCACCCTGCGTGTTGTGCTGGTTCCAGCGTGCCTTCATGTTTCCGCTGGCGGTGATCCTGGCCATCGCCTGCTACCGCTCGGATTTCACCGTCTGGCACTATGCCCTGCCGCTGACCGCTATCGGTGCGGCACTGGCATTTGTTCACACGCTGCTCTATGCAGGGCTGATTCCACAGCCGATCCAGCCCTGCACGGCCACTGGTCCATCCTGCTCAGGCGCCGGAATGACCCTCTTCGGCGTGGTGCCCCTGCCGGCACTCGCCTTGTTCGCTTTTATCCTTATCGCCATCCTGCTCATAATCATCCGTCGGAGAACCACCCCATGAATCGCCGTTCCGTGGTCCTGATCGTCAGTGTCGTGATCCTGGCCGTCTTTGCTGCCGCCGCATTCTTCTATTCCCCCTCGCAATCGCCTCAACAGGCCCAGGCTCCCGGTTCGACAGCCCAAGAGACCGCGACACAACCCAAACAGAACGGCGGCCAGTTGGTTCGCTTCCACTCACCAGTGTTCGGCCCGGCGCAAGCGCCAGTGACCATCGTCGAATTCTTTGACCCTTCCTGCGAGGCATGCCGCGCCTTCCACCCCTATGTGAAGCAGATCCTCGCCGAGAACCCGGAAGACGTGCGTTTGGTGCTGCGCTATGTACTGTTCCATCAAGGCTCCGAAGAGGTGGCGCGAATGCTGGAGGCGGCGCGTAAGCAAAATCTCCATGAACAAGTGTTGGGGGCTGTGCTGGAAGCCCAACCCGGTTGGCACGACGACCCCAAGGTAACGCAGGCATGGGCTGCTGCAGAGCGCGTCGGTTTGAACTTGGAACAGGCCCGCCAGGACATGCATACGCCTGGCGTCAACGCCGTGCTGGAAACGGACATGCAGGACGTTAAAGCCGTTGGGGTTCGTGGCACGCCGACTTTTTTTGTCAATGGTCGTGCGCTCAGCGAGTTTGGCCCGGAGCCGCTGCGCCAGTTGGTGAACAGCGAAGTGGCCAAGGCACGAGAATGACACTATGAGCGCGCTGGAAAACCGCGTGCCACCGCTGCTCGTGGCCGGCCTGATCGCTGTGCTGATGGGTTTGTCGGGAACCAAATTGCCGGGTTTCGAACTGGCATGGACCG
>PBTE01000021.1 GCA_002726515.1 Planctomycetaceae bacterium
ATGGCGGTGATTGAAACTTATTTTCATCAACCCGGCAAAGCACTTTCCTGCCCCTTGTATGCCTTGGGAGGATCGGAAGATTGGCTCACAAATCGGGCGGGATTGGAGGCCTGGAGGAGCCACACGGACGCCGAGTTTCAATGCCGTATTTTTTCCGGTGATCATTTCTACTACCTTCGCCAACGCCAGGTGCTCATCAAAATGATCGCGCGTGCAATGACCGGAACGGCTGCGGACTGAAGATGTCAGCCGCGCAACGCGCAACAAGTGTTTCGGTGTGCCGGATAATTGGCAGCGTCCTTGTTGTCTCTTTGGACTGCGGATCGGGGCCTTGAATTTCCGGCCCTCTTCTTGGCTCAGGGGTGTGGGATGACTGAATGATAAGCCACGTTCGTGCTCCATGAACTCTCAATCTGCAACACGGTCAGCCCTGCTGTCGACAAGCGAACCCGCCACCTTGTCGGATCGCATTGTCAATTGTTGAGTCGTTTCGATTTTTTGAGTGACGGGTCGGCCGAACACCATAAGGTCGATCGTCATTTTTTGGTGAATGCATAAATCGACCAGATGTCCTGCCTGGTTGTCAAAATGAATGGTCCCCGTACTCTCCTGTTCCCGCAAGTCAAGATCCGCTCCCGTCTCGGCGTGGGGTTCGTTGAGCAGCGTGATGTCTGTTGAAACCTCCACCCGATGCAGTTGCCTGCCGCCGAGGTTTTTCTGGCCGCGGTAGGTAAACGTGCTGCTGAGCCCCATGTTGCCCAAGGCTGACCGGGATTCTTCGTCCGTGCTCCAATCATCGCCTTCGTTGATTGCCGCCGCAGGAAATTCTGGAAAGATGTTAGAAAACACGTTCTTCACGGAATCGTTCGGCAGCATCTTCTTGATGAGCGGATTGTTTTGAATTGCTGTCAATGCTTTGTCGGGAACTGCCAGCTCCAGTATTTTGCCACGATCATTCATTTTTTGACGAAGCTTAACCCCCACCAAGGGCTTCATCATGGTCGAGACCGTTTGTAAAAGCTCCTCTGTTTCCCCCTCTTCGGAGGAGTCGTAGTTGAGTTTGTCCCGGCCGGGAAGCCCGATCATGACAGCGATCCGATCAATCGTTTGTGTGAGATGGAACGTGCCGTCTTTTTCCACTCCGTCGACAGTCCATGTGAACCACAACTTCGTGTCGTGGGGAATTTCAACGGTATCGTTCAACAGTTTGGTAGAGTGGTTCAATTCCACCGCGAACCGATCACCCGCCTCCATTTTCCAACGCAACGTTTCGGCCGCGACTGTATCAGGGAGGATGACAGCCATCATCCAGACGAATGCCATGAAAGCTGGCAACCTGAATCTTGTGAGGTGCAACATGTTGACTTTTCTGAAGGGCCCTGAAAGACAGGGAAAAGTCGAAAAACGACGGGTTTAAGGAATTTTCTAAGCATAGCAGCTATCCCGCGATAACCGAACAGCTCTTGGTGTCTAGCAACGTTTATTAGTAAATTCACGTGCATGTCCGGGAATTCAGATTATGGGCGAGTGGAACGGGGCGCACGGGGTGAACAACCAACCGTTCATGAAATTGTTTCCATGACACGGAATGCTGCAGAACAATTGGTCGTGGACCTGGATCAAGCCCAGCAGTTAACCAGCAATTGGACAGATGATCCACTGACAAACCGTCTGGTTCATCAGGCGCTTCGCCAGTGCCTGCAAACTCTCTCAGCCACGCAATGTTGGGGCGAATCGAACCTTATGCCTTCGGCGGATCTTTGGCGCATTGCCGGCGGGTATCTGGCACAGGGTCCCCTACAACTCCGATCGCGCCGGAAACCGCGTGGGCATCCCGGTGACTACGAATTATTGACTCGAATTATCCAACGAACCAGCAGTTCACAGTCCTTAGGGGCTGCACTGGACGCTTGCTTCCTCGGCCAGGCAGTTCCTTTAGCCCTGGGAAACAAAATAGATTTGATAACCGAAGAGCTCCTACATCGTTGTCTGAACGCCGGCAAAAAATTCACACACATTATCAGTTTCGGTTGCGGGCCGGCCATCGAACTGGAGCAGTTGGTGTCCCTGATGCCCCGAGCCTTTCAGAAGCGACTGCGTTTGACACTTGTCGACGTTGACCCGGGGGCTCTGGTCAGCGCTCAGCACCGGTTGAGGAAGACTTTGTCAAACAAGCAGATCGAAACACACTGTGAGAATCTTTTTCGGTTGCCCGAACCAAGCGGCCCGACATTGTCCCTTTCTCCTGCCGATGTAGTGATATCTAATGAAATGTTGAATTATTTGACTGACACGCAGGCTGCCGAGATGTTGGCCTTTCTAGGAGGTCATCTGAGTCGAGGTGGTGAGATGCTGGTGAGTAATTTTGCCGCACACTTACCGAGTCGAGCCTACCTGGAGTGGATTGGAAACTGGTACTTGAACTATCGTGATGCATCAGCATTGAGCCGGGTAGCCACACTGGCCGGGTATGACGAGGATCGGGTGAGTGTGACCTGGGAACCGCTCGGTGTCGGTTTGTTCCTGAAGGTGCGCAAGCCGTGAGGTGTCGCGGAGCAAGCCACTCAAACTCCGGGCAACAAGGAAATCGCGGGACGAATTCCGATGGTGCTTTCATGCGTCACACCGGAGGCAACCTGCCGGGTCAGGCATACGGCGCGATGAAATCGATGGCGGCTTGCTTCAACAAGTGGTACTCACTGCACCTGGTGGCCCCGAAGATACGGATACCGCGTGCCACGTCGCGTTCATAGCCTGCCCTGTCCCTGGGAATGATGGCTGGTTCAACTGCCAGGCCTCGCTCGAGCGCTCCCTCGATTACAGTTTCCATGGCCCCCAGCACCTCTGGATGCTGCCACTGTCCATGGAACCCCATTTTGGCCGCCAGGTCACCGGGACCGAACACGATGCCGTCTACTCCCGGGACGGACATGATGGCTTCTGCATTGTTCACCCCCAGCGGCGATTCGATCTTGGGCAGTACGAGCATCGCTTCATTCGATTCCTGGCAATAACGAGGCACATCCGAGTCGTTGTACCGAGCGTTGGCGCCCAGCGCCAGTCCCCGTTCACCCGAAGGTGCGTACTTCATCCAGCGAACAAGTTGTTCAACCTGCTCGGCGGATTCGGCATGGGAGAGAATGATTCCCAGCGCCCCGGCGTCCAGCATTCGTGATACGAGCGCCCGTTCCGGCGCCACAACCGTGACGACCGGTGTGAGGCCGGCGTCGCGTCCCATGACCAGAAAACTGGTGAGTGTCTCGTCGTTGTGCACAACGTGTTCTGTGTCGACCATGATCATGTCATAACCAGCTTGCGCTGAGACTTTGACAACCGACGGCAGCAAGGCTTCAAAGATATTTATTCCCGTGATCGGGTCGCCTCTTTGGAGCTTTTGTTTCGCCGGATTGGAGATGATCGGTTGGTTTTCCGCCATGTCAAAGTCCTTCCATCAGAATGGTGACAATTGAATGTGAATCGGGTTGCCAGTGAGTGGGGTCTGCAGACGGTAAAACCCCACGGATTCGTAGCACAACGGTTTACCGTCTGCAGAAAACAAGGCGCGCAATAGTTTTCACTAAAGAGCCGGTCAGCATTCAATCGTCCAGGTCAATACATACCAGATCATGTTGATCACGCACAAATAGACGCTTTTGGGAAAGCGCCGGCACTGCCCACGATCTCAACTTGAGTATCCCTTCTAATTTCGCTTTTTCGATGTACTTCTCGGGATCGGGGTCGATGAGTCGCAGTACACCGTCTTCACTTAAAGCGATGATGTGGTTTTCCACCTTGATGCACGTGCACCGTCCAGGCTGACGGTCCACCCACTGGAGTTCACCGGTAGCAAGTTCAATGCAGCGAAAGGTGCAGCTTCCAACATCTCCGTGGCAGCCGTAAAGATAACCATTTGCCAGCATGCTCGTAGCAAACAAGTTTTGATAACGCTTTTGCAGCCACTTTTCAGTGACTCGGATTTCCTCACCTTCGCGTTCCAGTTGCAATAAGGCTGAACCTCCGCCATAGCCGGTCGAAATGAAGATCTGATCATTGATGACCAAAGGGGTGGCGCAGTTGCATTTGTGTTGATTGTGATGGGAAAATCGCCATAAGATTCCGCCATTATCCGGATTTACACCCAGCAGAGATTCACCCGTGAAGGCGACCACCTGGTGCCGACCGGCGATCCTTGTAGAGACTGGTGAAGCGTACGAGCGGTGATCACTATCGGCGCTCCAGACCAGTTTTCCGTTTCGCCGATCGAAGGCTGCGAGATGATTCTCTTGGTTACCTCCCGGTTGGCAGATCACGAGATTTCCTTCCACCAGTGGCGAAGTGCTCAGGCCCCAGTACTGGTCCTCGGCGGCCGGATCCTCAACACCACAAGCTGAATAGACATTGGTGCGCCACAGCGTCGTGCCATCATCAGCCTGAACGCATACCAGGTCAGCAGATGGCCCCAGAAAAAATACTTGTCCATTTTGATAAGTCGGTGTGGCTCTTGGTCCAGAACCCTGCTGCTGTTGATCCAAGTAGGGATCTCCCACATTTTGTCGCCACAACAATTCACCGGTACGAGCTTCAAAACAGAATCCCAGAATCTGTCCATCTTGTTCGCCCGTGGCATAAACCCGACCACGATGGATTGCCAGTGATGAATACCCCCCACCAATCGGTTTTCGCCAGAGTGTCACCGGTGGGTGGGCATCCCAGTCCAGGTTTAATCCGGTTTCCAGGGAGACTCCGTCACGGCGATGACCCAGGTACTGTGGCCAGTCGCTGTCTGACCAGTCGGTCAAGGTCGTATCAGGTGGTGTGTTGGCTGCTGGTTCGACGCCCCAGAGTGTGGAGGCCAGCAGCGACAATGTCACGGTTAAAAGACTTCTCATCACACTCCTCTTACGTTGCAAGTTGAACCGGGTTGCGAACAAAAAAATAATAGGCGGAACGGTAATCCGCTGATTCCGTTGAAATGAGACTGACGACTTCCGCTGCACCGAGTCACTCCCAACGTTCGAACTCGATGACCCGCGTGGTGCAGCGCTGGGTTAGAAGCACATGAGGTGACTCAACTGCCGCCGATCGACTCGCGATGTTACCTTTCACCTGCTTTCTTCCGCGCACCTGCCCCGACGGGGTTTCGGCCACGTTTCAGATTGGAGCGACTGGCGGGTTTACCCCGCGTCGCCAAGTGCGGTCTCGAAGTTCCGGAGTCCCTGCTCGATCTCGTCGTGTGTTGCTCCGAAACCAAGCCGGAAATACCGGTTGTCCATCTCGAAGCATCGGCCTGGTATCACAAACGTTTTGTACTTTTCCGCGATCAACTTGTAGAAGTCTTCCGGGTCGAAGGTGATCTCTTCTTTGAATCGTGGAAACCCGACAACACCTGCCACAGGAGGAACCCATTCAATTTGCGGTTGATTCTCCACCCATTGTGAAACCAGTTGAAGGCTCTTTTTCACATGGGTTCTGGACCGTTCGAGGAAACTTTCTTTTCGCTCTAGAACATGCAGCGCAATTGCTTCGCCCACCGAATTGTTGGCAATCGTGATTTGTTCACGGATGGTGAGAATGGAATCAAGGATGAATTGGTCCTGTGTAGCCAGCCAGCCGATCCGGATTCCCGGCAGACCATAGCATTTCGACATGGTCGAAAGGCTGATGACCTTACGACTCAACGACGCTGCTGTGGGCAGGGGGTCCGAAAAATCGAGGTCGCGGTAGGTTTCATCGAACATCAGGTAAACGTCATGTTTTTCGACGAGTTCAATGACTCGGCGAAGTTCATCCTCAGAAATCATGGACCCGGCGGGGTTGTTGGGGTGGGTCAAACTGATCAGCTTCGTCTTGGGTGTGATCAGGCTTTCAAGCCTGTCCAGATCCGGTTTGAAACTGTTTTCGAAAATCAAAGGGAGAAAGCTGACATCACAACCCAGGGAGCGAGGGATCTCGTAGAGTGATGGATAGTTGGGGTGTTCAACCACAACGTGATCCCCCGGCTTGAGCAGGGCCGAGTTCAAAGCGAAAATCCCTTCGCTTCCACCTGAAGTGACGACGATCTGGCCGCCCGTGAGCCCGGAATATTGTGTCGCAATGCACTCTTTCAATTTGGGGTCACCCGTGTGGTGCCCGTATCGCAGAGCGACTTCGGCCAGGTCAATGTCCAGATCGTCGACGGTCAGGAACTTCACGGCACTCTCGCCAATGTCATACTCGACGTTGAACTGGTGAGTGTCGAACCAGACTTCGAGTGTCATACGGTTAAACCACATCGATTCTTCAATTTCATTTCCAAGGGGATTTGAAGGAAGGCTTCGCCCCGGCAAAGCAACAACACTTCATGGTCGTCGAGCCTGCCGGTTCTTGCAAGGGTGCAAATGAAGTGCTGGCTGGCTCCTCTTCGGCTTTTCAGCAAGACTGCAACCGGAAAAATTGTATGGTTTTCTCAGATCTGTTGAATCTGTCTGAGCATGGTTTCCAATAATTCCAGAGGAAGTCCGATAACATTGGACTCGCTGCCCTCGACCATGTGAATCCAACTCTCGCGGTCCTGTAACCCGAATGCACCCGCCTTTCCCTGCCATGCGTTGCTGTCGAGGTAGTCCTCGAGAACGGTGTCGGTCACCGGGTCCATGCGCAAGCGACTTTTTGCAACCCGGACCAATTTGTTGTCCCGCGGTCGTTTCCAGACGCAGAGCCCACTGTAGACATGGTGGTGATGACGTTGCAGCAAACGAAGCATCTCGCGTGCATCCTCTCGATGTCGAGGTTTTCCCAGGATCCGGCCGCAACATTCTGCCACGGTGTCACATCCAACCACGATCCCATTTTCGACTCTTTGTGCGACATCATGTGCTTTTTGAAACGCCAGTCGGGCGACCATTTCCGGAGGAGTTTCACGAGTACAGATTCCACATTCTGTTGAATCCAGGGGTGGCAGTACGTCAAACTGGTAACCGGCCTCAATCAGCAGCTCTTTGCGGTGCGGTGAACTACTGGCCAGAATGAGTGGGTGTGGGAAATTCCGCATGACGACAATTGATGGCTGACAGAGGACCGGTACTTATCCTGAAATACGGGTAGTCAGACGCCGGGAAAGGGACTTTGCGCATTTTTTGCCGCGCCGACTCTGCAGGCTCAGTAATTTCAGCCCGATTTTTTCACGCCTTTTCTACAATAGACTGGCTTACCACTCGGCTTTACGGCGTACGTCAGTTACCGTATCACTGAACCTGCTCCGACGCAATCGACAGGACGATCTTCCAGCCCCTTTATCACCCCCTGCGGACAAACTAGTTTGCCATGGTGCGACACCCGGTGAGTGTATTGTACGAGGACAACCACCTGTTGGCCGTTCTCAAGCCGGCCCAGTTGCCCACAATGGGTGTCTCTGCCGACAAGCCATGCCTGCTGGAGTTGGCCAGAGAGTACATCAAACGCAAGTATGACAAGCCGGGAAACGTATACCTGGGTACCGTGAGCCGGCTGGACGCGCCGGTGACTGGCGTTGTGGTGTTTGCCCGCACTTCGAAAGCGGCCGCCCGACTGAACGAAGCTTTCCGTCGGCGAGAAGTAGAGAAGATTTATTGGGCCATTGTCGAGGGTAGACCGCGTCCCCGTGGGCGCTACACGGACTGGCTGGTCAAAGATGAGCGACATCGCAAAATGCATCGCGTCGATCCATCTTGCCCCGGTGCTTCAGAGGCTCGTCTGAAGTACCGATGTGTCAAGAAGATTCAAGGTGGCAGCTTTGTCGAAATCGAACTAGAAACAGGCCGCAAACATCAGATCCGTCTACAATTCGGGGATCGTGGACATGCGGTTCTCGGCGATCGCAAGTACGGAGGGCGAGCGGGCGACTTTCCACAGGGAATTGCTTTGCACGCGAGACGTCTGACTTTGACTCATCCTGTCCGACGTGACTCTCTGGAACTGGTGGCACCTTTGCCGGCCTCCTGGAGGGAATATGACGTTCCTTGATTTTTTTGCCAGGTGCGTGAAATCGAACCTGGTGAGGATCGGAAAACCCGCCAGCCAATCTGGTTTTTCGGTGCGTTGTCTGCACCGGTATCCCCTTTCGGCCGTAGAAAGGGATTGATTTGTGGAATCTGTGACAGTTGCTAAACTACGCGCATGCTAGACTTGACGCAGGGAATTGCACGATGAGGACCCAACGGCTTTCATTTCGAGAAGCTGCTCTCAAGAGCGGTTTGCTGACAGCAGAGCAGATCGATGCGGTCTTGCAGCGTTTGGCTTCTCAAGATCAGCCGGTTCCCGGTTCTGATCCCCAAGTCAGCGATGCAGCATTGTCGAGTGAATTGGTGGATTGTGGTTTACTGACGTCCTATCAGTCGATGCAGCTTCAGGAAGGAAAAATTAAGTTTCGCCTGAAAGACTATCGTATTGTCGATTTCATTGGTAAAGGCGGGATGGGGCAGGTTTTTAAAGCCGTTCATGAAATCATGGGCCGTGACGTGGCAATCAAGGTTTTGCCCCGTGAGCGCTGTACACCGGAGGCTATTGAAAATTTTGAGCGAGAGGCCCGTAATCAGGCCGGTCTCGACCACCCGAATCTCGTGCGTGCCTATGATGCGGGGCACGACGGCAATGTTTATTTTCTGGTTACCGAATTCGTGCCGGGAACTGATTTGCGAAAATTCGTACGGCAACAGGGAATATTGACGGAAAGTCAAGCCGCGCATGTGATCAGGCAGGCTGCCATTGGATTGGAATATGCCCACCGGCGGGGGCTCATCCATCGTGATGTCAAGCCGGGAAATCTACTGGTGACCCCGGGGGGAGTAACGAAAGTTTCGGATCTGGGACTGGCTGGTTTTATTCACGAAAGTGATCAGGATCCCCGGGCAGGACGGTTGGTGGGAACACCTGATTACATTTCTCCAGAAGTCGTGCGAAACCCGAAGAAGATCTCCGCAAGCAGCGATATTTATTCCCTGGGTTGCACCCTTTACTATGCGGTAACGGGCAAGGTGCCGTTTCCCGGGGGTAAGACACGTGACAAGATCCGTCGACATCTCGAGGCCGATCCGTGGCATCCATCAAGACTGAACCAGGATTTGAGTGAGGAATTCGTGGATATGCTCGGGGACATGATGGAAAAAGATCCGGCCCTTCGTATTCAGTCGGCGGCAGAAGTAGCGCAAAGGATGGAGCCATGGGCCGCGCTGGGGGGACCCGTGGTAACACAACCTGCCAGGTCCCGTTGGCTACCCCCTCCTTTCCCGACCGGCGAAGGTCTTAGTGACACCGCAGACCTTGACGATTCGCCATCAAGTGGGTCTGGCAGTCAGTTGTCCCAGGGGACTTATCCTTTGGTGTCTGCCCTGGAAGAAACCGATTCCACCTCCATGAGCAGCCTTTTTTCCCAACTTTCCAGCGAGGGAGACAACTCTCGGGCACGTCGCAAGGCCGTCCGGCGAGCCTTGTTCATTGCGGTTCCCGTTTCTGCCCTGTTAGGTGTGTTGTTGACACTCGGCTTTCTCTGGGTGGCCAGTTGAAGCGAGAATTGAGTGTCAGTTGCCAGTGGGAGTTGCCCCGGAATTGTCGGTGGCCGCAGCGGCGGCGGTGTTTTTGCCACGTGCGGCAGCCAATTCCTTCGCCAGTGTCTCCACGGCCCTGGCATCCAGGTATTCGCGCAGAATGGTCTGCGTGTCACTGAACAAGAGGCCGATTTTTTTTTGGGCACGGGAGTCAGTTCGGGTCAGTCGCTGCCGCTCCCGATCCAATTCCAACGAATAATGCGGAGGAAGCCTCAGGGCGCGAAGATCGTTAAGCAGTCCTTCAGCTTCGTCGAATTTCTGCTTGTCGATGAGTTTNTTAATCCGAGTTTCNANGATCTTTCGTTGNATCACCATGTCGACAANGTTCTGTTGCATNCCCATTACAAANCCNTCGGCTTCGAGACGAAGATCNTCGTCGATNAGTGAAGCCGTGATTTCTNCTTCGAGTCCNGGCACCATGGGAAGNCGGGCNAACAACTCCCGGCCGTTTTTGATGTAAAGTATTCGCAAAGGCTGCGCGTCTGGATGTATTTCTATTTCCCCGCGAAAGTCGGAGCTACCCAGGAATTTGGATTTTTCAGAAGTGTCGCTGGAAGGAGAACGTGAATAGACGTCGTAACCCACCAGAACCTGGCTGTTGTCTTCACGGGACCTGAGAAGAACACGCGTGGGGCCGTTGGGGGTCGGAATGGCCAGGGCCAGTCGTTCGGTACGACGGCTTGATCGACCGCTGATCGGATTTCTGATGCCCGTATAGAGTTTCCCAATCAGGTGATGTTTGAATTGTGGTTGCAGGATTCGTTGTGCTTGTTCGAGGGTCAGCAGTTCATCTTCGACCAGTGCCTGTAACACTTGCTCGTCGTTCACCGGGCTCGCGGTGGCGTTGCCCTGACCTGATGAGGCGACCCGCTGAAATGTTGAGTCAAACTCTTTGGCAGTTACCAGGCCAGTCTGAAGTGCGACTTCTCGAAGTGTAAGCCGGCCTGCGTTGCGTTGTTCGGCAACCAAAAACGTCCACTGAATAGGACGAATACCCCCCGGTCGGGGTTTTCCAAGTCGGTCGTTGGTGCGCAGAATCGGCTGGAAAATCGTGCCCGGCTGCGCGAACACGGGGGAGTCACTATCCAAGGCCAGGGCTCCGGCTCGCAGTCGGATAACGAAGCACTTGCCCGCTTCCTCCTCCTCGGTCTCCTCGTAGGGTTCGCCAATTTGTGCCAGCGGTGAAAAGGCGTCCAGCAGCGCATCGATTGCCAGAGCTTGAATTTGCCTCGCCTGCGAAGCGATTCTCCGTTGATCGCGTCCCCAGGAACGGGTCCTGCAGTCGAATTCGCGAACGCGGATCGAAAAATCGAGCGACGGTCTGGCGACCGTCAGGAGCAGGAGCTTGTCTCGCTCCATTGCCTCTGGAAACAGTCGTTCGGTCTCCTGCGCCGACAACTGGTCCAGTCGGTAAAGCATGGTATGGGCGTTTGAATCTGTCGCTGGATTGATGACCAGGTTCCAGGCTGGTCCTACAATCGATAGTGAACGGCGAGCGAGAGATTGCATCAGAACTTGTTGCAGTTGGTCGGTCAACTCCGGAGCCGAATCAAACGCCACGGTCACTTGGACGTTGTAGGGTGTTACTTCCCAACTCGTCTGAGCCCGAGTCATTGCTGTAGAGGCACAGAAAATCAAACTCATGATCGCGAGCCGATTCAGACCATGCCGGATTTGTTGCGAATGGTTCAATTCGTTGCGGAGCATGCCAATCCCAGGTGTCATTCCGGCGAAGAACCGGCGTTCGCGGAGGCTTTCGCGAGATGACATGTGTTACTGACTTTCAAATGAGAGTTGGAACTGTTTCTGTTTTATTGGTTGTACCTGACGCCGGAAAACTTGTCGAAAGGTGAATGAACTTGCCTGGTTGATTTGACGTCGGGAATTCAATCAGGCGTTTCAGTGAACCGGCTCAATGAGGTTAAAGCCTGTTGATTTTGTTTGCCTTGTTGCGGAATGATTTGCCAATTTTCTATATTCTGGTAAAGGTGGACGGGACGATTCCCATCATCCAGACCGTGCAGCCGTTGGTGGTAGGCGAAATACTCGGCAATTTGCCAAAGGGGAACAATGGCGGTTTCGTCGTACACAATCTGGTGAATGCGGTACAAGGTTTCTCTTGCTTCGCCCCAGTTGTTGGCACTTGCCAGGCGTCGTGTCATCTGGCTGAGGTAAGGGCTCACATCCGATAGCAGTGTCTGAGCTCCAAACAACCGGCTGGCGTCGACGACGGGTTCGGTTATGAACCACTCCTGATACAGTAAATCGTAATCGCCGCTCGGCGTTGTTACGCCTGGTGGCAGCGGCTGCAGTGTACAGGGTACCTGAGCCGCCCCCAGTTGTTTGGAAATTGCTTCGCAGGCCAAGCGGGCAATCGCTGTGTCCGGGTATGCCAGAATAAGCGGTTCCAGTACAGGTGGAGTTTGTCCCAATTCGTTCGCTTGACCAATGGTCTGTTTGATCCCTACTCGGAAAAGTGTAAGGGCCATGAAGGGTAGAAACGGGCGTGGTTCAATACGGGGATTGTAGGCGTAACCGAGTGGGTCATCGGAAGTGAAACCGGCGGGAAACGGGCCGCTGATCAGCCGACATCCTTCCAGGTCTGCGCCACCCAGGACGAGTTGTTTCAGGATTGCATCACGTTGAATGGCGTAAGCAATGGCGCGTCGGAAGAAACGGTTGGCAAGGAACGGATTGCGTCTGGAATTGGGGATCAGCACGTGAATCGTGGGTAAGTCGTAACGGCCTACGACGATGTCGGGTTCGCCTTCCAGTTGGACTTTATCCAATGGGTTGAGACGGTCCACGGCATCGACGACTCCGTGTTGCAAGTCATTTGCTAATTGTCCGGTATCTTGCAGCCAGAGTTCAATGATCTCCCGGGGTTGAACGGGACTGGACAGGGCAAAAGAAGGATCCGTCCGGTAAACAGTTTCTGATTCGTTCTGCGACCGAAGGACAAAGGGGCCCTGTGATTCCGATTCAGAAAGTGATGTGTCGTGAGAAATCTCTACGGCCAAAAAAGCTTCCGGGCGGACGAATGCTCTTTGAATCTGGATCTCCAACTCCAACACGCTTTTCACCTGGACCTGTTGGAGTAAACTGGCCCAGGAGGAGTTGAACGTCTTGTGGGATGGTTTCGCCATGTCCAGCAACTGCGATGCCAGGTCCAAACTGGTGATCGGGTGAGTTTCTTCCGGAGAGGTTGTCGATTGCCTCAGTTGTAACTCCAGACCTGTACCGGATTCGTTCGGAGTCAGAGTTCCCCAGGGGCAAAAGTACTCTCCCCCCTCGGCACCGGCGCCCGAGAACTCCACCAGTCGGCGCCTCAGCAATCTCGCGGCGCGACGGCCACTCCAATTTTCTAAGCCTGCTTGGACAGGTTGGGCCAGCGGTTGGGCCACCCCGACCACAACCACAGGATATTCCCGTCTAATTCGAGTTGACAACGCATCGGCTCCGGCGACTGTCGGCCAAATATCCTTTGCCTGCTGAAGTAATGTTCGGGCCAGCTTGAAATCTTTTCCTTGCACGGCGGTTTGAGTACGTTCGATGCGTTGCCGGGCCTCGTCCTGAAGCTGGGTCTGCCATCGTTGGTAGACCGCAACTTGATCCGGGTCAGATGAATTCAAGTGATTGTTTTCGAGAAGTTCGCGAGCCTGCCAGTATTCCTTCTTATTAAAATGCTGTTCGATGAGCTTGTTCAGGACGATTCCGATGCGTTTGGCGAGTCCTTCTCTCTGCGGATTAAGGGATTGAGCTTCCAGCAGCAGGGCTAACGCCTCCGGGTAGTTTTTTGACTGAAATGAATGTCCGGCATTTCTCACTAGAAACCCTACCAGTCGTGCCTCCAGATTTTCCGTGTTCGGGTGTTTTTGGGTGAGATAGTAATAATGCCAGTAAGCTTCGTCGAACTGGCCCTTTCCAGTAAGCAAATTGGCTTCCCGGAGTACCATGTTTTCAAACAGGTCAATTTTCACGATGGCATGACGATCCACGCTGAGAAGTTCCCGTGGATTGTCGTGTCGATAGACCTCCAATGGGCCTCCTTTCTTTAAATCTGGAGGTACACGGGGGTCCGGGAGGTCCAACGGACGAACCTTTAGCACCCGGTTGTCGTTCAATTGGATTCGATCGAATGGTTCTTGTTCGTAGAGGGGCCCTTGTGTGTCATCCGCTGTAAGCAGCGAGCACCACAATCCCAAACAGAGAATCACGAAACACTGTGCAATATGCATGGCGAGCAAGTGAATGTTGAACCGGGGTTTAATACTGGACGATGAGACGCAGACAGGGCCCGTCATTCGGGCACTTTTTGTTGGCGTGAAAAATTGAATTAGTTGGTGCTGTTCAACAGGTGTTCAACTCCATTAATTTGTCTTCCCGTTTGACTTTTTGTTGGCCTCTGAAGCTCGCATATTGGACGTGGCAACCGTGTACACGGTTCCGTCATGACCGGCCAGCAGTAAATTCTCGGGACCGAAGCGGACCGGCCCGCTTCCCAGTGGTTCTTCGATGTCGAAATGTCCCAAGTCTTGACCTGTTTTGCCGGCGATGCGCCACACCAGGCCTCCTCGAGAAGCCAGGATATAGTCACCTTCGATCAACAGCGGCAAACCGACTGGTTGTCCGTAGTCGCAGTTGACCTTCCATTTCTGTTGCCCTCCGCCTGTAAAACAAATCAATTCGTCCGTATTGGTGAATACCAGTACGGCATTGCCAGATTGCAACGGTCCCCACACGACACGACCGTCGAGTTCCCATGTCTTTCCAGGGGTTAAGTCTGAAATCTGAAAGGAGACAACTTGATCGTATTCATCTTGCCGGGCGAGGCCGTACACGGTATCGCCCGTACCGGCCATCGATCCAATCAACGGCCATTCGATCGAACGTTCGATCGCCTTCAGTTGTGGGGATGCACCCTGTTGAATACTTAACTTGTAGAGTTTTCCTTGTCCATCGGAGACGACAATTCGGGCAGTGCCGGCTTCACTCACCAGCGCCGGTCGGTTCCAGTTGATTTCCTGGTCTGGATGTAACGTGGTTTGAAACGGATGTACCAGGTCCGAGACCTTCGCCAAATCCAGCAGAGAGATTCGGCCCTTTTTACTTCTGGTCAGCAGACCACCCTCAAATATCAGCGGGGTTCCGTTCAACTGCTCATGTGAAGTTTTCAGGTTCAGCAGTTGAAGACGTGAGGCACGTAGATTCGGATTGTAAACCACGAATTGTTGAGGTTCAGGGCCGCTCACAAGGAGCTGCCGTCCGTCTCCTAGTTCGTAGCGTTGGGTAAGAGCCGGAATGTCGGCGGCGATGGGTCTTTCGTCAGGAACGTCATCCAGACCCGCGTTGAATTCGTTGACTCCCAGTTCGTAGAGTTCCCCCTTGGCAGTGAACAGGATGACCTTGTTTTCAGTTGACAGCGGTGCCCCCGCCGGGGGGACGGCCAGGTCCGTTTCCCATGCAGTTTCCGAAAGTCCACCACGTTGACCAATCCGATCGGGACGCATGGCTGTTACTGTGATACCGGCCTGTTTGGCTTGTCGGCGAGCGTAAAAAAGCACGTTGTTTTGCATCTGAAGCGGACTGACAAAGACATCTCCCTGGTGCGTGACAGATTTGCGAACCGTTGATCGTCGCGAGGTCTGCAGTTGGAATTGAGTCAGGCTGTTGCTGGCGACCCAGAGTTGGCTGCCGTTTGCGAAAACGTAGGGAGTGACCGGCTCCGGTTCGGTCGGTACTTCCGTGGTCATGATAGAGACGGGGTTGGTTTCAGCCTTTTGATCGATCTCGAACAAATACATGGCACCCCGGTCCGTTGATACCAGTAAGCGGCGCCCAATGACGAGTGGACGGCGTACCACTTGGCCCTCCAGTCGAATCGGATCCTGGGCTTTCCGTAACTGTAAACCGTTCGTATCGGTTGCCAGAACGTGGAGCTGTGAATTCAGGAGACTCAATCGTTCCACCACAAACACGAACCCCAGCGTTGAAACCGGAGGGGCACTGACTCCCTCGATGGAATGGCCCAGGTAATAGACTTCGTTGCACTCGAGTGTATCACTGGCCAGCACGTACAGATTCGAGTGCTCGCTGGCGACATACAGCCGACCGCGTTTAACGTCGGCACCCGGCGGTACATTCAAGGCTTGGGGCAGGTCGGCCCGGCGCAAGGCGGCTCCGTCGTTGGCGTTAACTTGCAGGAGTTTTCCAGCTTGAGTTGACGCCACAATGAAGTTAGGTAATACGAGCGGTTCCAACAGTGGATTTTCCAGAGGTAAACGCCAGCGAAGCTTGCCTGTATCGGCAGCCAGAGAAAGCAGTTCATGGCGGCGCGAATCAACACAGAGTGCATCGCTACCTGGACCAAGTGTGGAGGATTGAGGATGCATCATGGTTTCATGGCCCACGAAACGGCGCCACAGCAGCTGACCGTTGTCTGCTTGCAAACCGTAGACTGCTCCTCCGGCATAGAAAAAAAGGACCCGGCCACTTAATCCCTGCAAGGTCTCACCCGTACGGCTTGCGAAGCTGACCGAGCGGATCGCGACCGGGTGATCACTGGTTTCAGCCGGAAGGGGATCGTCCAAAACTATGACTCGTTGTTGTTCCTTTTTGGAAATGTCACGGACGGCCTGCTGAAGTTCTTTTCTGTTTTCCAAAGCCGGATAGACTTTCAGCAGTGCGTCTCGGGCGTCATAGGCGTCGACGGGTTGGTCGGCGGCAATGGCCTGCCGGATCGCCTCGACGGTCTTGGCGAGTTCGCGATCTTCGTTGATGGATCGCTTGACGGTGGCAACTTTAGCAGCAATCTCGTCCAGGCGCCTTTGCTGGCCCTTTTTCTGCGAACTGGGCATGTAATTGGTGTTGTTGATCAGCTCGAGTGATTCGTCATGGAGGGCTACGAATTGTTCTTTGTCGCCTATTTCCGAAGAAGTGCGAGCTTGTTCGGCCAGTTCGGCGGCGATCGTGGGCAACAGGCCTGCCAGTTCAGGCCGCGCAGATTCGGCAAACTGGGGTTCCGCCTCAATGGTTGGCAACATTTTCTGAGCGACCTGCAAAGCGCTCGCCTGGTCATGGCCTCCTTCCACCTCTCTCCAAATCGTGGCCATGCCGATACGCACTCGTGCCTTGCTGACGTTGACGTCCTTGGGATAGTCCTCCAGGTATTCTTTGTACTTGGCAATGGCCTGGCCGTAGCTACCGTTCTGGTAGTCGGTTTCGGCGAGCTTGAAAGCGAAATCGGCTGTTTCGCGTTTGAGATAAAAGAACAAAAATGTTCCCAAAAACACCAACAACAGCAGCGCTCCGCCTCCTACCAGCAGTAGAGGAGAGTCCCAGCGTTTGGTGACAATGGTGAGTTGTTGCGTGGGACGTTTTCTGCCCCGGCCGGAAGTCGGTGCCGAAGACGGCGTGAGAGGATTCTCCTGTGGAGTCTCGCCGGTCTCCGTCGCTTCATACTCGTACCCTTCCATCAGCAGTACATCGTCGTCCAACGGGTCGTCTGCGGCGGCCTCGAAAGCGTCAGATTCGGCTGCAGCCGGTTCTTCGATGTCGAGCTCGTGGGAGGGAGGCTCCTCTGGTTGGTCGACTGGCGGTCGAGATTGAGTTTTTCGAGAGCCGCTTTTGGGATGTTTCTGGTCCTCTTCTATCGGTGCCAGGTCGAGTTCATCCTCCGCGGCTTCGACGTCTTCCTGCTGGTTTGCAGGGCTCTCTTTGACCTGCGATTTGAGCACCTGTACGGCCTGGTGGGAAGTGAGCAGGCCGCGGTCTACGAGCAGCTTGGCAAGTCGTTTGGCGCCTACGGGACTTTTTGAGGTTGCGACTTTCTGGCGCAGTGTTTCCAGGATCTTGTCGCTGACAAGATTGTCTTGGGCGAGCAATTCTAAGAATTCATCAGCGGTTTCTGCCATGTCAAATGTCCTCTTCAACCGTCACCAGTTTCACTTGTTCCATTCCCAGGCCAGTGCCTGCATCCAGGGCGGTCACGACCTTTTCATGGAGCGCATCGCCATGGGCGATTACCAACAACCGCGTGGGTATCACGCCGGTCGAACCACCACGTTTGGCCTCCCGCAGCCTCACCAGAAGTTCCTGTTCGCTGGCTGCCTCGTGTTCGGTATCCTCGCTCACCACCCAGAAGGTATTGTAGGCATCAATTCGGACAATGATATAGTCATCATTTTCCTGTATCTCGTCCACAGTGTTCTGACTCGGCTGATTGTTGTCCGGGGCGGGGACTTCGAACGATCTTTGAAGACTAAATGCTGCGGTCACCATGAAAAAGATAAGCAGCAGGAAGGTGACGTCCACCATGGGAGTCATGTCCATCTCTTCGTCGACCTTCTTCCGGCGGGAGTTGTCGAACTTGATGGGAGGCACGGGATCTGCTGGATCCCCGTGGCGTGTGAGTGTGCCCTTGTCGTCCTTTCGGGGAGTCAGCGCCACTTCGGCGCCGCAGTGAGGGCAATCCGCCTGGTGTCCGGCACTGATCTGAGAGTCGTCAACCGTCACGTGGGAGCCACAAGCAGGACAACGAAGTTTTCCGGTCACGTTCTATTGAACCTCCAGGACGGCAATGTGAAGTTGAATACCGCCGGAGTGAACTTCCTCGACACTCCCCACAGCCTGTGCCACTCGTGACACTTCTCGGTGCCGGATCCCTTTTTCTGCCTTGATGATGACGTTTTCTTTAGGCGGCGTGACATCCAGCCCCTGACGGACGTAAGCGGCAATCTCATTTTCTTGATCTGCAAGATCCGTGGCCTGCACCAGATCGGCATCCCGTGTTCCGTCGCCCTTGTACACCAACGCGTTCTCTCCATCACCTTGAGCGACAGTAAGAATGACCGATGCCTGGGTTGAGGCTGCCGTGCCGTGGCGGGCCGGAGGCAATGGTACGTCCGCTTGAGTGTCGAGTTTTGATGCAACGAGAAAAAAAATCAGGAGCAGAAAAGTGATGTCGATCATCGGCGTGATATCCATCTCAGCCTCCTCGATCGAGCGTCGTCGAGGCATCACCTCAGTCAGGTCATCTGAATCATCAGGAGATTCTACGCGGAGGTATTCAGCTTCGTTCATCACGGATTAACGGTTTCCTCGTTTTCGGTTCAGAGGCGAATTTGCGGGAGTTGCAGTCACTGCCTCGGTTATTTCCATTGCATGTGCGGTAATTCCTTGTTCCTCATCTTAGGGCGACGATCCAGGATCGTTCGCATTCGAGCTGGAATCACCGACGTTCTTTTATCCTGTGTCTGCACCGCCTTCATTTTTTTTACGGCCGTCGCTCTTGCCCGGTTCGTTGATCGATTTCTTAAAGATGTCTAAAAATTGAGCGAGGCCCACCGCGACAAGGTCTTCCATTTTGCGGATGCGTACGTTGATACTGGCCATGCAAAACACGAGCGGAATGGCAATCGCCAGGCCGCTGGCGGTGGTGATCAAGGCCACACTGATATCTTCTGCGAGGACCGCCGGATTCACACTTTCGCCGGGAGCCGCCAACTTGGCAAAGGCCCCCATCATTCCGATGACGGTACCCAGCAGGCCGGCCATCGGGGCCACTTTGATGACGGTGTTGACCCAGCTCAGGCGGTGCTCTAGATCGGACAAGATGTCCCGTTGAAATCGATCCACGATAATTTGTTGAACCTGTTTGAAGCCAGCCCGTCGATTTTCGATTGCCAAGATTGCCAGTTGCGATATCGCGCGCTGATCACCCGCAATCAACTCGGTGGCAGCCTGGAAATCTCCCTTGGTCAGTGGTTCGTCAAGGGCTTCGAGAAACGTCGCTTGATCATTTTCATTACGGAAGCGTTTTTGACTCACTCGCAGCCACACCATTGCCACACAAAAGGCACCCCAAAGTGCAACGCCAATCAAGACTCCATAAATCAGATAAGCTACAATTCCGGTTATCGCGCCAATGTCCATATGTTTTTACTCGTCAAAAGTAGTGGAGGCATCAAAGGGTACGTAGGCTGCTGTGAGTTCACCGCCGGCCATATTGCTGGTGTAACACAACCGGTTCAAATCCCCTGCCCACGGGTTTCACACCGAATTCTGTGCGCCGTATGGTGCGGAGATTGCGTTTGTTAGCTTCGGCGTAAAGTGCTTCGGCGACCTTCAATTGTTGCCAGGAATCAGGAGGCCAGAATTGCAAAATGATGTTTCCTTCGATGGAAATCCCGGCATCACGCAAGAAAGATCTGTCCATCTCGGCCATTGGTTCGTCGTCACCCCACAGGAAATAGGAACGTTTTTCATCGGCCACCGGTGCCGAGCGGACGTCGGGTTTCGCTTTGCCGAAATTGAACGCGTAATGGATGGTTGAGTCCCCGGGGCGAATGACGCCCAGTTCGACTTTGAAAAAATCGAGTTGGTCGGCGTAGCCGCCCTTGGTGTTCGTGATGTAATTGATACGGCGCTCCGGGCCGCCTCGCCCGCTACCCCCGGATCCTGCCGCTCTGCGGTCACCCAGTCCGGAACCCTTTCCCATTTCAGCGTGGGTTCCTGCACTAGCGATCTCCGAAGCGGCTACGGTCGACGCGGCATCGGTAATCGCTTCGATGGTGTCAGCCAACTGAGGTTCGTTCACGTCGGGGAGTTCTTCTACGCCAGGCGGTTCCAGTTCATCCGCCAGACCAAAGTTTTCGCTACCTCCCGGGTCGTCAAGGACCTCCACCGGCACGGGCTTTTGCCTGACGTAAACCCGGGTGGTCAACCACAATAGGAACAGAATCAGAACGGCGAAGCCAATCACGATCAGCAGTGCCACAAGCCAACTGGAGACTAAGTCATGCACCGAAACCTTGAGTGCGGTACCCGCCGCGGCAGCCCGCTGGCTTGGTTGTTGAATAGTGGACATCTGTCGTACCTAATTCCAAAACTCGGCGTCTGGTTTGATGGACAAATACCATTTTTGCCAATTCAAAATGGCGGCTTTCTCCTGCTCTTTATCGGGTTCGTCGACCAACCCGTAGCCGTAAAACTTGCGGCTCATGAAACGCAGGCCATCGCGGGCCATTTTTTTGATTTCGAAGTCAGGATCCGAAAGCGCGTAGATCAGCGCTGGAACCTGGTCCAGATCACGAGTCGACGTGAAAGTCTTGATCGCGACCAACCGCTTCTCGTATTCTCCTGCGCGCAACAGACGTCGCAATTTCGCAATTTGCGCAGCCCGTTGCCCGGGATCCCGGCTCAATTCCAGTTCCTCCAGCAAATCGAAGGAAGAACGGAGCTCGCTTTCATCTGTCCGTAACAACATGGCCAGCACTTCGTCGGTTGCTTTTTTCCTACTGGGAGCCTCCAGCCGGCCGTTTTTGACAAACATGTTCGTCGTGTCACGAGGGATGCGATGGCCACTAATCAAAAATCCTGTCTGCGGTTGTCCTCCTTTGATCGTTTTTTGTGTGCTGCGGAGTAAGAACAGGACGGCAAACGAGGTATCCACCTGCTGTGCATGCTTTCCCGACCAGCTGCCGTCCGGCCTTTGAGTACCGATCAGGTGATTCACACCTGCGTCATACCAATCGGGTTGCTCCTCGCCCGTCACCTTTTCACGGAAGCTTTGGTAACGTTCTAAAGCGTACATGTAGTAGTGCAAGGCAGGCGTCTTCCCGTTGATCGCGAAGCCTTCGCCAACAAACCACTTGTCTCCGAGCTTCATTGCGGCACTCACCCGCTCTTTGGAAACCATATTAGTGCGAGGCTTTCTGTCGGGGGTGTCTTGTTCGTCTTGTTTGTTTTGCTCAACCGGGCGGACCGCGCCGGAGCTTGTACGGACTTTTTTGGGCCGTGGTTTTGGGACGAGACTCAGCAGGTCCGCCATGATGTAGACACTGCTGAGACCCGCCGCCGCCATGGAATGGCGAATCTCAAATTTATCTTGGGTGATGCGGGTCGTTTCCGACCCGGAAACTTTCCCCTGGTAGGACCAGGCTCCCGACGGATCCTGTGTCCGAAGCAGCCAGTTGCAACAGGCAGCCGCCACGTCGAAGTCGATCTGAAAGCCGGCCTCGTGGGCCGCCCAGTAACACAAGACACCGTACTGGGTCATCGAAGTGTCACAGCTGTTGGCGTGCTTGTCAGGATAACCCCAGGCACCAATATTCGGTTTGCGCAGCGACTCCAATATCGCGAGTAAATCCTCGATTTCCGTGTGATACCTGGCCGGATCGATTCCGCAGAGAAAAATAATTGCTATTCCAACACTGTAAACGTCGGGGCCCGTTAGCTTTCTTGATTTGTCTGCTGAAAATTTCCGGCAGGCTTCAATCGCTTCAAGAACCTTGGGGTGCTGGTCGGCGTTCAACTCTTTGTGAATTGCCATGGCAACCAGGCATTTGCCACCCAGCTGCTTGTGCGAGGGGCTCTTCTCCAGATAAGCCACGGCCTTACGCCGCATGGCCAACACTTCCGGATTCTGGGGCGTGTACGCCAACAAGTCGGAGTGTGTCGGTAGAAGGTTTGCCAATAAAAGCAAGACGACGAGGATGGCACATTTCCAAGGTGCGTACCATAACCGGCGAGAGAACATGGCTACCTCTCCCGTCACAACTTCATTCATTGATTCACCGTGCCACAGCATGTGGTGGGACAAAGATGCCAGTGGACCGGGACGGCTGGGTAGGTTGTGACTGCACTCGGACTAAACTTTGATTGAACCAGGGGGCTGTTTTAATAGCGACCCGGAGTCCTGTTCCTAAAGACGATGCTAGCCTTCGTTAATTTAGGTGTCAAGCCGTCTGAGCGTCGCAACTCGTTTGAAAATATTGGCTTCCAGTGATATTAGAAACAGCCG
>PBTE01000226.1 GCA_002726515.1 Planctomycetaceae bacterium
GATGAAGGACGAAGCGACCCAGATGATCCTCCAGGGCACCCAACTGGAAATCGAATACGCCCGCGACACCATGCCCCGTGGCGTCCTCGGCATGAACGCCGCAATGATGGAGGACTACCTCAAGTTCATCGCCAACCGTCGTCTGACGCAGATCGGGTTGAAGGAAGAGTACCCAGGCACCACCAACCCGTTCCCGTGGATGAGCGAGATCATGGACCTCAAGAAGGAGAAGAACTTCTTCGAGACGCGAGTGATTGAGTATCAGACGGGTGGGGCGTTGAGCTGGGATTGATACCGGAAATCCTTATTGGCGCTATTAGCTACGCCAGCTCAATTTTGACTAACCCCGCCATGGCGGGGTTTTTAATGGGGGCTCACATGCGTTTCAGAAAACTAACAAAATGGGAACAACCCGAAAACTGCCAACCTTTAATCTTCTTCGCACAAATACTTGAAGAACTGCTTTTCGATTACTCTTTATCGACCTATAAGCCTTCCGCGATGAACACCAGCCTTCTCTGCGGGGAAGCAAGGGAAACCATTATAGAAATCGAGAAAGGGGTCATAACAAAGCCAAATCTTGACCATATTCTTCGTGAGCTACTTGAGAATCTCAGCAAAGACCAAGTCGCAAAAAAACTAATAGACTTCGACGTAGCCACAATAAAGTCGATACTTTTAGATCCGAAGAACCCAGCCAGCAGCAAAAAAACAACAATCGAGCTTTTGTGCCGACAAATAGACCTTAGAGCGTATAAAAAGAAGAACGAAGAGCTGCTTATTAATTCAATTTGCATATCTGCATGCTTGAAAGACATACGAGAGCTCTCCCGAAGCTACATTACCACCTTATTGAATATCGGCTATACGTCTGAGCACATAAACTCTATTGCATCCAAATTCTTCTATCACGACAAAAACGAGATAATTACTGGAAACGAAGCGATAACTGACTTTATCGACCACTTCCAAGAGGAGCCAAATGAGTTTCTTGTAATATACCGAGCCTCCAAAGCTTTCAAAACTATTTCCAACGCTTGCTCTTCTTTCAACGTAGAGATATCGGGAGATCTATCCCATTTGGAATACAATCTATCCAACTACAAGTTTCCTCTACGAGATGATGAATGCTTTATTATTACAAAAAACATAAAGGCACGCGACCCGAACTCTGCGAAAGCCAGATCAGATCAAAAAATCGAAACAATAGCGACTCTTTTCAATCTCTTTCATCACAAAGAAAGCCCTACATTTTCTCATGACTGCCTAATAATCAACCAAACTAAACAACTAGTGCACCGCTCAAAAAAAGAGATCAACGCAATGCATAAATGCATAGATCTCACCGCAGAAAAAGCGGCACCAAAAATGAATAAACTCATAGCAGAGTTTTCTCTCGAAAAATTTTCATTCCAAAAATTTAACCGTTCAGCAGAGCTACACGCATTGGCACTACGCACGGATTCGAAAGAAAACCAGATGATAAACCTGTGGATAGCACTCGAATCATTTGTTCCTGCAAAGGATGAATCTCTAGAAATATCAAATATAGAGCATATTTCTAAAATGGTAATCCCATTTATAAACGTATATTATTTCCCAAAGATTCTTTCCCGCCTAACCAGTGACTTACTCAACTGGAACCGGCGCGCCTTCATCGCAGCAGTTAAAGGAATTGAGGGCATCGGGCTTGTCGAAAAAACGGCGAAGCTCCTTGCTCTTCCAGAATTGGAGGAAAGGAGAAAAGCATTAAAATCAGAGTTTAGGCAATTTTACTTGCTTGCAGATCGATTCAGCTATTTAGAAAGCGTATTCTCGTCGACCGGGAACATAAAAAAAGCTCTGGAAAGCCATACCATTAGGATTGAATGGCAAATTCGCCGAATATACAGAGCCAGGAATTTGATAGTTCATAGCGGCAAGACACCCAGTTACACAAGCATACTCATCGAAAACACGCATGAATATCTGGATTGCATATTTTCTTTATTCATCCAACTCACCACAAAACCAAAAAAAATAAATGATATTTCTCAAGGATTTGCATACCTTGGTGTTTTCTACAATGAAATATTTAAAACCATTTCGCAAAATTCAAGGCCTTTCGATGAAGATCTAATAAAGCGGATTTTTCAACTAAACACGTTCGCCTAGCGACCTATTCGAGTTTTCATCAAGCCGTCGGAGCTGGGTTCTACCCAGCTGATTGGTGCGGTGATGAGGCAGAGGGATTCGCAAGTGATGCGGACTGACGCGTGGAAAAGGCTTCGCCGTTTTCCACCCTACCTCCGGCAACGTCGATGCGTCGGCGGTGTGGGCGGTTGAGATGGCGTAGGGTGGATAACGCTTTGCTTATCCACCAATACGGACCTCCCGCCAACACTACGCTCAAGGATGAGCCGCCATGTCCCGCTACCGCCGCGCCCAAGTGTCGGGCGCCACATATTTCTTTACGGTCAATCTGCTCAACCGCCGCAGCGACCTGCTGGTCCGCCATATCGACCTGCTCCGCGAGACGGTGCGTGCAACGCGCTTACGCCATCCCTTTCACATCGACGCCTGGGTCGTTCTGCCTGACCATATGCATTGCGTCTGGACGCTACCGAATGGCGATGCTGACTTCGCCCTGCGCTGGAAAGTCATCAAATTCGCTTTCGCCCGACGCCTGCCGAAGACCGAGGTGCTGACGGCAACCCAGCGCTCCCGCGGCGAACGCGGGATCTGGCAACGGCGCTATTGGGAGCATCTGATCCAGGATGAACGGGATTACCGGCATCACGTCGACTATGTGCATCGAAATCCCTTAAAGCACGGTTTGGTGGAGCGTGTCGTCGACTGGCCCTATTCGAGTTTTCATCGAGCCGTCGGAGCTGGGATCTACCCGGTTGATTGGTGCGGTGATGAGGCGGAGGGATTCGCGGGTGATGCGGAATGACGCGTGGAAAAGGCTTCGCCGTTTTCCACGCTACGCTGCTAGGGAAGGTCTGAAGTAGCCCTGTATTTCCGGTCGACTTCAGCCCTCGCTGCTTTTGAAAGCGGGCCGTCGATCAAAATTGACCAGGTAACCCGCTCAGTTCTCCGTTTTTGGCCGCCGCGAGCACCTCGCAGCAGCCATTTTCCGCATTACAGGCGTACCTCTCCTGCGGTAGTCAGCAAATGTCGGCGCGCCATCCATAGGTTCGACAGCGCGAACAGCGTCACCAGCTGAGCGGTGTTCTTGGCCAGGCCACGGAAGCGCACCTTCACGTAACCGAACTGGCGCTTGATCACTCGAAACGGGTGCTCGACCTTCGCTCGCACTTGTGCCTTGGCCTTCTCGATCTTGCGCTTGGCTTTGTACAGGGCGCTGCGTTTATCGAGCTTCTTGTAGGTGCTGCGGCGTGCTGCGACCTGCCAGATCACTTCGCGGCCAGCATGTTCGNGGNGCTTTTCGACGCCGGTGTAGCCGGCATCGGCGCAGACGACGTTCTCNTCACCNTGCAGCAGTTTGTCGACCTGGGTGANATCCGCCACGTTNGCNGCCGTGCCNACCACGCTGTGNACCAGCCCCGACTCNTCATCCACNCCGATGTGCGCCTTCATGCCAAAGTAATACTGGTTCCCTTTCTTGCTCTGGTGCATTTCCGGGTCGCGCTTGCCGTCCTGGTTCTTGGTCGAGCTGGGCGCGTGGATCAGTGTGGCATCGACGATAGTGCCCTGGCGCAGCGACAGGCCGCGATCGCCCAGGTAGCCATTGATTACGCCGAGGATGCCGGCTGCCAGCTCATGTTTCTCCAGCAAGCGACGGAAGTTGAGGATGGTGGTTTCGTCGGGAATGCGCTCCAGGCTCAGCCCGGCGAACTGACGCAGGATGGTCGTCTCGTAGAGCGCTTCTTCCATGGCCGGGTCGCTGTAGCCGAACCAGTTCTGCATCAGATGGATACGTAACATGGCCATCAGCAGATAGGCTGGACGACCACCTTCACCCTTTGGGTAGTGTGGCTCGATCAGGGCAATCAATCCCTTCCACGGCACCACCTGATCCATCTCGATCAGGAACAATTCCTTACGGGTCTGCTTGCGCTTGCCGGCGTACTCGGCGTCGGCGAAGGTCATCTGCTTCATGGAAAAACTCGGCTGGCGGGATCGGCGTATTTCACCAGATTCGGGAAGTCTTTTTCAGACCTTCCCTAACGCCCTTCGAATTGAGCCGCGTAGTAACTGTAGAAGTAGCGGTTATAAAACAGGTAGGCCGCACCGCCTGCGCATACCGCTACGATGCTGGACAGCGCCATTGCACCGTAAAGGGGAAAGGAGAGGGCCGGTAGGTATTCGCCCAAGTTGCGAAGGACAACGCCTTGCAGCGCGACGGCGGAGGAGGGAGCTAGCATGACTCCATAGGCCAAGCAGCTGAAGTAAGTCGAGATGGCCCAGCGAAAGCCGAGCAGGCGGCCAAGGGGGGCGGACCACTGCCTTATGCGCTCTGCAGGCAGTTGCAACAATTCATGGCAAATAGCCTGACAATCGCTACGCTCTTCGAGCAGCTCGGCAATTTCAGCATTTAGTCTGGCGCCCAGTGCGCTTCCAGCATGAAAAAGTCCGTCTTTGCGGCGGCGCAGTTGCTGACCTTCGGAGTCGATCTGCTCCAGTCGAGCTTCTATTGCTTGGGTGCGCTCCAGGTTCTCGGAAAATTCGTGCTCTTCCTCTATATCTAGAAGGATGTCCGATTCATCAGGGACACGTGGGTGCCTAGCGTAAAGCAGTTCGCTGATGAGCCAGCCCAGCCATATGAAGGAAGTGGCCAGAAGGGTGGAAAGGAAAACCAACCATCCGACGAGCACAATGACTAGGCCAGCAGGATTGCTTTCTTGTTTCTTCTTTCTACTCATGAACAGATGTCACTCAGGAAACGCGATGTTGGGGTCAAACGATGGAGTGCGCCCCTTGGTACGGCGGACGACCTGTACGAGCAAGGCCCGGCACTCATCCCGTTTTTGCTTGTGGCTGAACATCAATTGGCAGGAACCGAAGTCGCCGGACAGATTTAGCCCGTAGCGTCTGCCGCGGTTGCGTCCCTGTCCTATTCGCTGTGTATCGTTGTCCAGCCGTTGGATATCGTCGATGGCAATCTGAATGCGATGGGCGTGGTCGAAGAAACGCCGTAAGCTGAGAATGTCATGCAGGCTGTTTTCCAGATCGTCAGCGCTGAAACTTAGCGCCCCGGATGCCGGGTCGATGCGGATGCCAGCTGACTGGGCCTGCCAGACCCGCCAGCCAAATCCGCTGGCCGCAATCAGGCTGCCGCAGAACCAGATACCGACCCAGAGTGCTGGTCTGAAATCGCTCAGCAGGAGCAGAACCAGCACCGTACCGATCAGGTTGAAGCCGATCAGCATGGTCAGCCAGCAACCGAAGGTCGTCCGAATAGCATGCCAGATATCCACCACCGTATAGGTTTTGCCATATACGGAACGACGATGCGTACGATTCATGACAGTAAACCCCACACCAAAAAGAAAGCGACTGCCATGGCAGCGACGGTAGCTGGTAGGTAGAAATGCCATCTGGCAACCGGTATGAATATTTGCTCCGGTGAGGTTGGCTCTTGCTTTCGTACTGGTGCGCTGGCCGGATTTGGCGCAACAGGGCGCGCGACCGCCACAGCGGGTTCAGCAACAGTCTCGAAACTGACTGAGAGATCGCCTTGCTCGTCGTCTTCGTCTGTTTCATCCGTGTCTTCGAGCTTTTCCAGTGCCTGCCGGAAAAGCATTTCCACTTCTTGCAGCAGATCGACGCCATAGGCATCTATATAGGCATGCGTGTGCCGCAGGCTGGTTTTCAGTAGCTCGCGGCTCATCCGGGAATGTCCTCCGGCGTCAGGGTGCGAAGTTGATCGCGGCTGGGGTTTTCGATTTGCGATAGGCGATTGGCGTGGGCCTGCATCACCTCCTCGAAGAACGTCCTCATCTCCCGTGCGTTGCCGTAATGGTCGCCGCGCGATTCCCAGCGGTTCTTTATGGTCTGGCGGCTCTTGTGCCAGGCCTCAGCACGAAAGCGCAGTTCGTGTCTGTCGCATAGGCGACGGAAGACTTGCAGCAAGTCCGCGGGTTCGTAATCGTCGAACTGGATGTAACGGGTAAAGCGCGACTTCAGACCGGGATTCGAGTCGATGAATGTCTGCATTTCCTCGGTATATCCCGCCACAATCACGATCAGGTCGTCGCGGTGATCTTCCATCAGCTTGAGCAGGGTGGCGACTGCTTCGTGCCCGTAGTCAGTCTCGTGAGAGTTTTTGACTAGTGCATAGGCTTCGTCGATGAAAAGCACGCCACCGAAGGCGCTTTCTACGACTTCGCGGACGAGTCCGGGCGTCTGGCCAAGGTACTGCCCGATCATTCCCGAGCGGTCGGTTTCTACCAAATGACCTTTACGCAGTAGCCCGATGTCGCGGTAAATGTCGGCTATCAACCGGGCCACCGTGGTTTTGCCGGTGCCGGGATTGCCGGTGAACACCATATGCATGGAAACGGGCGGCACTGGCAGGCCGTTCTCCTTGCGGTTGAGGATATAGCGGGCGAAATTAACGCTGTTGCGCACCTCTCGTTTCACGGCATCCAGGCCAACCAGACTTTCCAGCTCTTTCAGCGCTTCGCCGGAGGCCATCGGTGAGTGGCTGGAGCTTGGCTCGGCTTCCAGCTCGAAGTGTTTGCGAATCGGTTCCAGCACCTGCTCCGCCCTATCAATGTCTCGGGGCGTCTTGTCCCCATCCCAGGCCACGGCCGCCTGGATCAGATCATCCAAACAGCTATAAGCCTCCTCGCTGAATCCTGGTTGCAAGCGCTCGGCGATTAGCAAAAAAGCCGGCAACACCTGCGGGTCGAATGAGACCTGCTGGTCACGCAGTGCGCCATCAGCCAGGTTCAGCTCCTTCACGCTGAGGTCATTAGCCAAGATGGTGTTAATGAACTCCTGGTGCCGCGTGCGTATCTGGCGGTCGCCCGTCATCACGAAGTCAAGCATGGGAAACAACCAACCCAGCGTCAGCCGTATCAGTGAATGCGGCAGTTTAGGGTTGGCCCGAGTGAATCGCTCGTCTAGCCCGCCGGTTATCAGCAAATCGAGCAGGTGCATCAAGGCGATTTTGGCTTGGTCCAGATGCATAAGCGTCATTAAACCGTTTCAGCGCGACCGCGCTGATAAGCATCAGTAAGCAAATCTACGAGTTCTTGCTTTTTACACCTCTCGATTCTGTCTTCGCCTAAGGCTGCACCTGCTATAGTTTTCAAGTCTTGGATGTGTAATGAAGCAAAGTCTAGTTCTAGCTCCAGCCTATTAGATAGTGTTTCCCTCATCTTCGAGGGGGAGCGCTTGTCAACCTTAACGCCTAATTGATCGCAAAGTCTGCCTAGCTCCCAAGAAGAGGCTTCATTAATATAACATTTCAAGATGTTATTGCTTACAGTTGCGTCGGGGTCTTCGTGCTGTTCGTTAGTAAGCCAATGTTCAATACGGCGAAGGATGGTGTCGCGGCCTCCCTCTTGGTTGAGGTTCAACATTATGCAAAGGTCTCGAAGGAAACTATCGTGGTAATCATCGAGCAAGGTCTGAACTCCCCCCTTCCAATGCATCTTGATATTAGTTTTAAGTGCATGCATTTGCTGGGTTGGTGACAGGCAGCCTTTGAATGTTTCATGGAGGAATTCGAGGTGTTGAGAATCTCCTTCTAGATGCTGGTCAAGAAAACAGTTAAGTAACTGGTCACGTTTTTCGTGATAAATGCGCTCTATTAGTCGTGAAAAATTCGCCTCGAAATCTTTGTGGTTAAGCTCAATTGCATTTTGCTCCGCAATGGCACTAATCTCGGGCGGTAAGTTATCTGGAAAACCTGTAGTGCCGTTGGCGAAGATGGGAATGATCCTCTGGATTTTTCTTGATTTATAAAGCTTAAGGGCCAGAGCGATTTCTTGGTGCACCCAATCATCCGGTGAAATGCAGCGGTCTAGCGATCCGGGAGTCACAACGAGTATAAAGTTAGGTGAGTTTCTTAGGTTTTCTTTGATGTTATCTGCGAAGCTTCCGAAGCTCAGAGACTCACTATCGAAAAAACACCTGAAGTTTTTTTCTTCTAGTGCTTTGCATATTAGTCTCGCCGTGGTGGCGCCACCTTCTCGGCGATAGCTGATAAATATGTCGTTCATGATTTGCCCATTATGTGGGTAGCTCGAATTTGCGCTGGCGATGTAGCAGTAGCCATTCACCGTTCTCGGAAAGTGCCTCTTTCCCTATGAGCATTAAAATGCTTCTGGCTGATTCGGTATTTCCTGCTTCAATATGCTGATTTAGCACAATTATCGCGCGGTCGAACAAGTTTCCCATTTTTTGATATCTGTTGGCATCTTCTTCATAAGCCATCAGGTTTGAATGGTTTCGGCAGATCGCGGCCAGAACGAAAAGGATGGCGGCAAATAATGTTAGCCAGGGCAGGAGCTGCGATGGGAGGCTAGCAATTGATTTAAGCAGGAGCAGCAGGGTGGTAGTACCGCCTGCAAAGAACAGGAAACGGCTATATAAACTCCACTTTACAACTTTCTGCTGTTTTCTGGCTGCGCTGCTTCCCCCGCTCAGAAAAAACTTTTTCTGATCCTCCAGCCAGCGCGATTTTACCCATGGGAAATCGCAGTCGGTTAAGGCTGTATTGCCAGTTCTGATAATATTTTGAATAGCATAACGAATCCAGCCTAGCTCATCGTTTTGACTACTCAGGTAATATTTGCTTGCGCACTCGTCTATGCCAGCAGCCTGCCAACAGGCTTGTACGCGTAACCCCTCCGCCAGTGCGCGCCAGTCCATGTATTGAACTTCGCTGTTTCGTGTGCCGCTGAAAAACGCTCGGTAGCTGGCGAAGGCAATAAGACCAAAACCAATATGTAAGGTCAGCCAGTACCATTGCATGTCTGGTCCCAAATGCAGTTGCTGGAAAAAAACAGACAGGAAAACAAGCAGACTGAGCAGCCACAGGGTGGTGCTGCGTTGCTTTTGCTTGCTACGGGACAGAGCATCAGCAATAGCGAACGTCTGTAAACTTGATTCGATGACAGAAGGGTAATTTGTCTCGCCAGTCAACCACTGACGGCTTTTGACTATCTCGTTAGGTGCTGCTTCCTGAATCTTTATTGCTGCCTGGTTGAAATCTTCTATGGATTGGAATATTTCATTCCAGCATTTGCGTGTGCCGATAGCGGTATCTGTGATTGTGGGGGCCCAGCTAATTGCATCTTCGGCCGCATAAGCCAGTGAATTCTTTCTTCTATTGCAGCGCAGATGCCGAACTTGGCAGGTTTCCGGCTGTGCCAGCGGATTGTCTTCGTTCTCGATGCCTTCACGACAAAGCCTCACAACATCGGCGGTTCCACCGGGCAAGGACTTTTCCGTACTACCGTCCCACAACGCATAGAGTCGCTGTGCTTGCTGCGCTAGGCATATTCCCAAAGCCTGGTAACGCGCATCACGTGATGAATCGCAAGCGAGATATCTCGGCATGGGAGCTACCTGAACTTCGGCAGCCTTGCTTAGAAGTAGTCGAAATTTAGCAAGTGTTTCGGGTGTAGAGAAATCTTGTTCGTACTCCGCTTGGGGCATGGGCAATACAGCCATCAGCTCAATGCCATGTTCCAGTGCTGTCTCAGCGATTAGCCAATCGGCACCCTCGGCAAGGCCGTTCAATAATTGAAAGCGCGTGCCAGGGTATTGCTTGCGTAGTGTTGTGAATTCTGTATGCAGGGCCTTGCGAATCGAGGTGATTTCTGTATCCAGTAAATCGCGATGGCCGCTGGTGGCTAGCACAACAGGAATTGGGCCGAATGTCATTGATCACTCCAGGCAAGGTCAATCAGAGCTGATGTCAGGTTTTCCGGATTGCGCTTGTACTTCGCCCGTTGCATCAGGCAAACGCACTCGGACAGTGGCTCCCCAGCGCTGCCTAATGGCATCTTAGGATTGAACTTGGCTAGGGCCTCGGAAAAGGTTTGCAGAAGGATTTCTCGGTCATCGGCGTAATTTTCTTCTGCTAGGGCCAAAGCCTCCAGCAATGCCAATTCGATGAACAATGAATCAAGCCAACCGACCTCATGGCGGTAGGCAAATATCCAGCGAGTCTTGTTGATCAGGATGGGTGCCCAGAGGTTGGATTCCCGGGCGCCAACCAAGCAACTGCTGACGATGACCCCTTCGATCTTGTCGCCGTGAAGCGCAACCTTTTCTAAAAGTGTGCTGGCCCGGCCATTGGCAATGCTGGTCTCGTTGCCATGGGCACCTATGTAAAGAATCTGGCGTTTTTCATGGGTATGAATCAGGTCCTGCGAGAGGGCGACCTCGAAGCCCCTTGTGTCGTAAAACGTCGAATAGTAAATGTTGAAATAATCATGCAGCCGCTCAAGCCCTTGGAAAAAAGGGAGGGCAGACGCTCTCGTAGGGTTGATGTCCGGGTTCCACCAAGGTGATTCCAAAAGCAGCAGAGCGAAACAGTCAGACATAGCAATCCCAAACGTCAAGGATTAGGACTCGCTTGCTAGCAAGTAGCTTTTTAGTGGTCATGTCTTGCTGATTCCATTAGCGCCTGTCCGTGAAAGATCGCTTTCTGTAAGGTATTCAAGTCGCCGAAGGTAGCGGGTCGCTTGATCTCAGAAAGGCCGGCGGGCTCATCGATTGAGGCCCGGTCTAGTGGGTAAGAAGATTCGCACATGTTCTTTCGGCCGATGTTTTCACCCAATCATGTGGGCCTTATCGCCCGAGTAAGCCAAAAGTTTAGGGTCCGGTAGCGCCAAAACTACCTACCTGCGGTCATTGTTACTGCCAGTTATGCCCGTGCGGTGGGGCGTGAAGCAGAACGATGTGCGCTTAGGCTGATAGCGGACGACGGTTCGCCCGATCTAGATGAACCCTAGTCAGGGGTTGTCCGGGGCAAGCAGCCGGTCGTACCTTTTCCCGAGACGATGTCGAGTTGAAGATGGCTTTGTTGGGCTGCGAAGATTCTCCAACCCTTACGGACAGCTTTAGAGCACGATCTCATCGAAGGCGCGGATCAATTCTGCACGCTAGCGGGCGGAAGCAATCGTACAGAAGGAATCGATGGTGAATGATCGACCCAAAAACTGGCGGGACCGTTCGAGACCGTTCCTAATCATGCACGGTCGAGATCAGAGCAGGCGGGCGACTCCAAAAATATGAGGTAAAGCGGAGTCGCCAGTCCGGTCAGGCGTCGTCCATGTCCTCTATGCGAAGCTGCAGTTGGTCACATTGTTCCCACACGTCTGCCGTGACCTCGCGCGACCGCTGACCCTTCCCACGAGGTTGCGAGAAGAATGCCAGGCCACCTTGGAGAGAAACCCGGTCGCAAGCTTCGCCGCTATGTCCAACCGCTGCCGTGGGGCTGAAGCTGCTGACAGCTTCAGCCAACTGCTCGCAGATTGCGTCCCTGCTTTCAAACGAATCGCTGGTCGCCTGTAGCATCTCGTGGATGATTGCTAGGTCGACCTGGGTACTCGTAAACCAGTATGCGGCGCACCGGTACGCCGCTATCCATGCAATGTTCGAATCTTGGATCATGGTATTTATCGTCCCGCTCAAGCACTGCTTCTGCGTGCCCGCCGAGAAACATGAGCCAAGTACGACGCCGGTAATATTGGCTTTCCGAGACCCCAAGTTACACTTCACCAGGATATCTACTACCTTAGCACCGGAGACGCGGCTGCCGTCGCCATGGCCGGCTACATAAACGATCGCATTATCGTACTGATGAGAGGCCAGTTCATCGAATGCGGACCGGAAGCTGTGCAGGTCGTAATAGCGCGAATGAACGATGTCGACATCGCTGAACTGCTTGGCCATGCCCTCAAAAAATGGCAGTACGGAAGAGCGATTTCTATCGCTCTCGTCCAAGTTCCAAGGGCCTTCAAGAATCAATACCGCGCTTCTGTTGCTCATGCCAAATCCTTTAAAATTTTTGTGTTCATGTTTCGCGAGTTTGTATCTCCAGCGCCTGGTGCAGACGCTGCGTGATGACATCCCTTAAAGTTTCTGGTTTATCGATGCGGATCGATCCCGCATGCGACAGAATCCACCATTGAAGCTCCCAGGTATCGAGCACGGTGGCCTGTAGTTTGGCGCCGCCCTTGGTAGCCGAAAGGGTCATGTCGCTGGAAATCGGCGTTTCCCGAACCAGTCGCGCTAGACCGTCGGATAACCAAGCCTCAAGTCTTATCGGCAGGGCTTTACCGAACTGCATGGCGCCGCCATCGATGTAGCGCTGCAGATTAAAATTGTTGGGTCGATTCGAAGGCGTTTCTGTCGCTCGTGCGGCCTCGAACCGATGTAGGACGAACCGCCTGATGTCATCGAAGGGTTCGGCGACGGCTATTAGGTAGGTCACTTGGGCCCGCTGCACCAAAGCAAGCGGGGTAAGCGTCAAGTCGTACGTTTGGTTCTTGTGAACCGAGTAGTAGCGGCACTCAAGTTGCGTATCGTTCAGCAGGGCCGTCTGTACCTTTTCGAGAACATCCGGATCCACTTGAGGCGGGATCAGCGCAAGCGCGGGCGGGACGCTGGCGACCTTTTCCGCCCAGCGGGCGGTGGCGTTATCGTCGCACAAAGCTTCAAGCTTCTTCCTAGCCTGGGCAAATTTCGGCTCTAGCGCGGCGAGCAGGTTCTGCGGAACGAGCGGACGAATGCTGCCTTCGACCAGACGCATCGTGAGAGCGTCGGAAATCGACAGGCCCGGCAACTCTGCTGAGGAGCCGGGTGTCCAGTACCAGCCGAATGGCGTTCCCTTGGTATTGCATTGAAGTGGAAAGATTCTGGAGAGTTCCACAAGGTCACGCTCGACGGTGCGCTTGCTGCTTGCATGGCCGGCTTGTTCGAGTCGACGCTGTAGTTCACTGGCCGTTGCACCGGGCGACCTGACGGGCAACAGCTTCAGAAGCTCCCACTGGCGCGCCAGGGTCGATCGGGTAGAGCTTGCTGGCACGAGTTCGATCCTCCTTGTCTCAAGATGTAGCCGTTATGGAGTTTTAGCCTGATGATCATGCCTCATATGACGCTTTGGGCAGCGGTCTCACCGGGCCAATTAGTGCACGAAGCCGATCGGGCGCACGGAGGCGTAACCCTTCGATGCTGCTTCAGCAATAATCGCCTCAATGACCTCCGTGGCGGTTCTAAAAGGCTTGAATCGGGATCGTCGTGAAATGGCGTCAAAGTCGCCAGGGGTGACGTGCCGTTGACGCAACAGGCGTCCAAGCGCGAGCGTAGCGGGGCGTTTCAGATCCATCGCCGTCAGATGCTTATCCAGCAGGACCGAGATCTGGTCGGCCTTCAGGAAACCGAAATGGACCTTGAGATCGAAGCGCCGCAACGAAGCCTGGTCTAGGTTCTCCATCAGATTGGTCGACGCGATAAACAGGCCACGATAGGCCTCCATCTGCGTGAGCATTTCGTTCACTGCGCTAACCTCCCAGCTGTGCTGAGTCCGCCGCCGGTCCTGAAGAAGGTGTCGACTTCATCTAGGAGCAGCACAGCGTCATCTTTGGCAGCTGCCTCGAAAGCGGCCGCCAAGTTGCGCTCTGTCATTCCGATGTAAGGCGAAATAAGGTCGGATGCCCGGCGGCTATATAATGGCCGCCCCAGCTGCCTTGCGACCCACAGTCCGAATGCGGTTTTCCCCGTCCCAGATGGACCGTAGAAGCACAGTCGGGCGTCTTGGTGATGGCGAAGGCCGTTGACTAGCTCCTCGAGCGAATGGTCGGCATTGACCAGATCGGGGCTGTAGAAGGCGGGCAAGGCTTCGCATCGGTTGGTCAACAGCATCGGAAAACCCTGGGCTGCCAGCGTGGCGTCAACTAGGTGTCCCACCGAAGTGCTGATATCCGGTGCCGCCTTCTCAATGGTGCCCGCAACCGCGATGGCTCGCGTGATGACTGCAGGGGTCAGTTGCACATGCTCGGCGAGACGCGCTGCGAGCTGTTCGTTTACCCGTCCGCCACTAATCTCATGAACGAGCTGTAATCGCTGCGCCCTTGGCGGATTGTCGAGCTTCAGCACAAGGTCGAAGCGGCGAATATAGGCGTTGTCGAGAGCGTCAATATTGTTTGTTAGCCAGAAGCAGGGAAGCGGATTCTCTTCAAGCATCCGATTCGTCCACCCCTTGTGCCTCGGGCGATCTTCGAACAGGCCCGATAGACCTCCCGTTGCGCCGAACATGTCTTCGATCTCGTCCATCACCAGCAGCGCCCGGCGTTTGGAAAGTACGCACATGGCCGAGCGCAGCGCACAAAGCCGACCGAAGCCGTCAACGGGGTCGCCATCCTCATCGGTGCAGCTGATCTCGAACAGTTCTGCGCCAAGATCTTTGGCTAGCAGGCGGGTCAGTTCGCTTTTGCCAGTTCCCGGCGGTCCGTACAGCAGTACGTTCACCCCGGCGCGTCTGTCGGCCATTGCCGTCCGCAGATATTCGCCGCTCATGTTCAGCAGGGGGCCGAGATGCCGATAGTCGCCGCGCTGCATTCTCCCAGCTGGTGCCGCTCGGAAAGCATTTGAGAACAGTCCAATGGGGTCGCCTCGGTAATGCAAAAGCTGAAACGCTAGATCCATGTTCCTCGGTTGCAGGAGGTCTTCGAGATCGGAATGGCGCATACGACGGCTAAACGACTCAATCAACCCTGCCTGGGCCAGTGCGCCCGACAGGGACAGGCGCTTGCGAATCATTTGCTGCGGGCGTGCCAAGAGGTTGGCAAGAATCCTTAGCATTTTGTTGAAGCTGACGGAGCCCACATAGCCGCAACATTCATAAAGCGTCGTGTCGGTTGCAAGCAGTGTGCAGAGCCCAAGAATCTCGCGTTCCAGTTCATCAAGCCCAACCAGCTCGCCCAGTCGCTCCACGTTGCTGCGCAGTGGCTCCGGAAGCGTCGGCTTGGGGGTCCGCTTGTTGAACTCGGTCCGCTGGACTCGAAGCGCACCTAATACTTGCTGCAAAAAGTTCAGATCAGGAGGCATATTCCCCTGTCGTGCCCGGCGGCTAGCAGGAGCCGGAATGGCTCCCGAATTATTCAGGTCGGCTGCCTCGGTCAGCCAGAGCACGCCGAGCGCCCGCGCGATGTCCGTGTCTGCGAAGCTTTCATTGACGACAAACTTGGCGCACCCTCCCATGTCGAGCAATAGGGCATACATCCAGCGCACGGCAATGGGTGTTGCTTCCAAGTCCTGCTCAATGGTGTTTGCATCTTCAAAGCTCGACATTCCTGCCTCCTGTCATGAATCAATGGAGGCATGGTGATGTCAATCTGCGACACAATACGTCGCGCTTCGTCTGCTCACAAACCCTTGATCCGTATGATCTTGCGGGCATGTGCGATACCCACGAGCCAGCCGATCAGTTCTGAGTAATTGATCTCATCATCCGAAACCAGTCCTTTTCGAGCCTCTTCCAGGCTGCTCAGAAGGGCGAGCGCAGCCGGATTCTCGATATTGGCCGTTTGGCTCGAACGCATGAGCGTCATGACCGGGTCGAGCATCGCGTCGAACGCGTCCTGTCGCACCTGGAGCCGGGACAGGTAGGAGAGCTGCTTTCGAATGGGATCCGGCGTTTCGCTCGATCCGAGGAAACCAGCAAGACTGATGATTCGTCTTCCAAGTCGCTTGCTGCTTGAATTTTCTTGAAGCAGCGCTTCGAGGTGTTCCTTGATCAGCTGGTCCATACGAGTACTCCTGTGTCGGGGTGAGGAGGTTGCATGGCAGTCGCGACAGCATGTGTCGTGCTGGGTAAGGAATGGTGGTTAAGGCCAGCCGCAGATTGTTTTCATGAAGTGCTTTCCGCAGCCATTGCGTTCAATCCCTGAACGCCTCCCGAAAGCCCATCCAGAGCAGCAGCCAACTGTCAGTGGCTGATTTGCGGCCGGAAAGCGCAGTGCGGCGGAACACAAACTGCCAATTATCAGGATGGAGGTTGGCGCCGGTACGAACCACCCTCATACGTACCGGTTTGCAGTCGCCCCAGGGTGCGCGCCACCGTGCTGGCTGGCCAGGCGACGTGATCTCTATCTGCAGCACCGGCGAAAGGTCTCGCTGACGTCTGCGGTCGAGGCGCTCGGCATGACCACGAAGCATGAGGCTTTTTCGATGCAGCCTAATGTACTCGTCTGGGTCTTCAGGTTCGCCTGAATCCGGAGCCAAGAGGGCCGTCAGCGCATCCTCGATGTGCAGCCTGTCTTCTTCAAGTTCATCCAGTTGATGCTGGTCGGGCCATTCTCGCTCCCGCTTCCCATAAGGGTTGATTAATAGCCATGAGGTGAACACTGCTCTGCAGTCTGCTTCAAGCTCTCTAAAACCGCTCACCGTAAACTCAACCATAAAACCTGTACGATCAGACAAGCGAACCCGAAACCGGATTGGTTCTCGCGCAGGCACACTCACGCTTGTTTCGTTTATAACTCCGGCCTGCGATCTAAAGTCGTTTATCCACTGGAGACGCTGCTGACGCAGCAGAAAGCGGTTGTTATAGATAAATAGGGCCAACTCAATAGCTTGCCTTCGCGTGCAGGCAAGCCTCGTTGCTGCCACGTCTTCTTCCGTTGTGATCGTGCCTGAATAATCTTCGTGTTCCGCAATAAAAAGGTCGGGTAGATTGGCGCCTGCACTAATTGCTTGGTTGATTAGATATCTCGCCCATTCAGTGCTGATCTCCCCAGCAAGAGATACGTAGAGCGATGCCGGGCTACCATATGGCCCGTCGACTTGATACCCGTCACACGAAGAATGGGTAAAACAACCTACAGCAGACAGTGCTTTGACGAGCAGTGCGACATGAGAATCTAGACCGGCAATGGGAATTTTAAGCCCATAGAGTCGTTCCCGGAAAACATCCGGATCGTCTGCTCCGTCTGGATATAGCGGGCGACTCGGAACGTGCTGGTAGGTAAAAAGCGAAGTCAGCTTCTGCTCGTTTAACACTTGCTCTGGTTGACTGAGCCTGAACGGACGAGCCGACTCGCCTGTTCTAATTAACGTGCCCAGACGGAGCCGTCGGAGCGTTGCTGTAAGGAAGCCCCAATCGTCATGACAGCGCCAGTTATAGCTGTATTTGCTTTGTGATAGGCACGCGTTGTCGGTCAGGTAGATCTCCTCATCAACCAGATCCACGAGAAAACCCCGGGCCAGGAGGGCGGTAGAGAGCTTCATTGGTCGGTTAAACAATGGCTCATCTGTTTCAGTTACGTTGGGATTCACAAGAATTTCCGCTTCGCGCCTGTGAGTTTGGCCTTGGCCGCAAACAATGCGGCAGCGCTGCGACAGCTTGCGTCGTGGCTGAAGCTCTTAAGGAAACTCTGAAGAAGACTTCCTGATTTTGGCAAAATCCCCGGACTCCACTCACCGAGTTTTCCGATGAAGCAGATGACCTTCGCCGATGCCGAGTACGCCGGCAAGCGCAAGCAGACCCGCAAAGAGCTGTTCCTGATCGAGATGGATCGGGTGGTGCCCTGGAAGGGGCTGATAGCCCTGATCGAACCGCACTACCCCAAGGGTGAAGGCGGCCGTCCGGCCTATCCGCTGATGGCGATGCTGCGGGTGCATCTGCTGCAGAACTGGTTTGGCTACAGCGATCCGGCGATGGAAGAGGCGCTGTACGAGACCACTATCCTGCGCCAGTTCGCTGGGCTGAACCTGGAGCGTATCCCCGACGAAACCACCATCCTGAACTTCCGTCGCCTGCTGGAGAAACACGAACTGGCTGCCGGCATCCTGGCCGTGATCAATGGCTACCTGGGCGACCGAGGTTTGTCGCTGCGCCAAGGCACCATCGTCGATGCCACGCTGATCAATGCGCCGAGTTCGACCAAGAATAAAGACGGCAAACGCGACCCGGAAATGCACCAGACCAAGAAGGGTAACCAGTACTACTTCGGCATGAAGGCGCACATCGGCGTGGATGACGAGTCGGGTTTGGTGCACAGCGTAGTAGGCACTGCCGCCAACGTGGCGGACGTTAACCACCGTCACCGAACCAGGGAAGGGCTCTGGCCGATCCTCCCCTGCAGCCCAGATGAGCGAGGGTGATACCCGCAAGAATGTAAATGTGTTCTTCCATCCTGAGGGGCTAAGGACTTCGGCATCCCAGATCGCCTTACCGGCAGGATTGGCAATGATCAGGCCGTTGTCCTGAAAAACATTAAATAGGGTCGAATTGCGTTCAGGCACGCCTTCGATACCCTGGCTCAGAAGGTGAGCCCGCAGTCGATCCGATACTGTCTTGCTTACCAGCCATACTGCGTCTGGAGTAAACCAGCCATCGGAAGCCTGAGGCTGATTCAGTTTTAACTCGTTCTTGACCAAGTATCTCAGGCCGTCGAGGAGCTGCCGTTGGAGGGTGTTACGAGGCGCTGCTACAGCTCTATCTGGGTTGCCTCCGAGCTCGTTGGCCACGGATGCCTGATCTGACCTCGTAACAATGTCCCCCAGCACCCCGGCGTGCTCAAACTGGCCAGCCAAGACGTATAGAAGCGAAGCCCAAAGTTCCGGATATTGAGACAACCAGTTCATCACCTCGGAAGGGATCACTCGCGTGTACAACAAGCCGGCCGCAGCGCCGTGGAGCTTGTACTGGCGTCCTTTCACATAGTGGAAGCGATAATCTTCAGTGATCGGTCCATCCCATGCTCGCCAGGTTTTACCGCTGCGCAGCTGGACGTTAACGTCTACCGCCACTTTCCCGATATCGTGGAGAAGAGCTGCAAAAACAACACCCGCTGACCAAGCCTCTGACTGTGCTGACTGGATCTCTGGCGTGCTTCCTACTGGTAACACCAGCGACTGCCGCATCTTCAATGCATACCCGGTACTGCACTGCGACGAAACCCGCTTACAGGTGCTGCACGAACCGGGACGCGATCCCACTGCGCAATCGTGGATGTGGGTGCAAACCGGTGGCCCGCCTGACAAGCCGGTGATCCTCTTCGACTACTCGACCAGCCGCGCGCAGGACGTCCCGTTGCGCCTGCTCGATGGCTATCGGGGCTACCTGATGACCGACGATTACGCCGGCTACAACGCCGTGGCCGCAAAAGATGGCGTCGAGCGCTTGGCTTGCTGGGCGCATGCCCGGCGCAAGTTCGTCGACGCACAGAAGGTACAGCCCAAGGGCAAGACCGGACGTGCCGACATGGCACTGAACCTGATCAACAAACTCTACGGCATCGAGCGTGACCTGAAAGAGGCCAGTGAAACCGAGCGCTTCGAGGCACGCCAGCAACGCAGCCAGCCGATCCTCGAACAACTCAAAGCCTGGCTGGACAAAACCCAGCCGCAGGTCGCTGGGCAAACTGCTTTAGGCAAGGCGGTGAACTACTTGGCCAGCAATTGGAGCCGGCTCGTACGCTACGTCGAAGGCGGACAGTTGCCCATCGACAACAACCGCGCCGAGAACGCCATCCGCCCGTTCGTCATTGGCCGCAAGAACTGGCAGCGACACGCCCAAAGGCGCGACGGCGAGCGCGCAGATCTACAGCCTGATCGAAACCGCCAAAGCCAACCGGCAAGAACCTTATGCCTGGCTGCGCTACGTCCTCGAACGCCTGCCAACGGCACAGCGCGTAGAAGACTACGAGGCGCTGCTGCCGTGGAACTGCTCGCCAGCCACTGCATCCTGAACGAGATGCCTCACCAACGGTAGGTGGGGTTTATGGAGCGCTTACCCAATGTCCAAGCAGTCATGCGGAAGGCTGCTATCCATTCTGTGTACCTACTACTCGCCTGATCTCCGAATGGAGAGCAGATGGTCGCATGGCCTGCTAGGCATTACTCCGCCATGATCTGCCTGTGGCGGCAGGCACTAAAGCCTCTTATGGCAGGCAAATAACGGCGATGTTATTGTGCAATTACTTATTCTCACTCTACAACGGCGAGAACAATTCGGGGCCCAGCCTCGTTACTCTGCGGTGATTCCCCAAAGCAGTGGACCGGAAAGCAACCGAATGCGAAATTCTCGGAACAAGCATCCTCACGTCGCGATGGTGGCGGAGTAGACAAGATCAGGGGCTAAATGAAAACCGCTTGGAAATGCTGGGTAAGTGAAATCCGTTTCACTTGGGCGTTGGTATTCCTGCTGATCTGTATACCCGCTTTGCTTTACGGAACTACGATATCCTCAATGATTATGCTGATCGGTGTCGTCCTGTTGGGGGTACCCACTGCTCTGCTAGGCTTTATCATCATAAAAGATAAATCATGGTGTTTCCGCCTGGCCCGGCGCATGGCCGTAATGGTGGCGGTTCCAGCCCTGACTTTGGGAGTGATCCTAAATACCGACAGGCTTACCCCGGTTATGGCCTCGCCTATAGCCAAAGCGATCGAATCCTTCAAGCAGGAAAATGGGAGCTATCCGAAAACCCTTGCATCGCTCAGCCCAACGTATCTGCCAAGCCTACCAGCAGTGCGGGCTTCGGTTATTCAGCCTGAGGTTATCTACCGCCTGGACGGTGGTCGTCCGTATTTAGTGGTGCCCTCAGCCGCCGGGGACGCCTTCTCAAAATACGAATACAGCTTTGAAGCTCGACGCTGGGTTCACTTCGATTGAATTACTGCTGAATCTTATTAGGGTTCAATGGCTGCTTCTGGCCGAATCCAGGCCTTCGCGACAGGCAGCTATCGGCCGATTCTGTTGAAAAAGTAAGCTTCAGCGGCAGCCTGCCGATCAAGTGTGCTGCTGTCGAAATGGCTGCAAGCCACTTCAAGTTGCCTTCCGGCGTTTCACTGAGCGTCCTTGCTCCGGTTTAAGGGTTAATTTGAGGGTTTCTGCTCGTAGCAGGCGTACCTATCCCGTCAGCGGTGGCCCTTGAGGCAAAAGCTTGGCCATGCGGCGCAGGTTCTGCACCATCGCAGCTAAGGTGAATTCGTCAGTGGCACCCGTTAGGCCACGCAGTCGTAAACGGTCGAGTTTCATGATCCGTTTGAGGTGGGCGAAAAGCATTTCCACCTTCTTTCGTTCGCAGCGAGAGACGAGGTATTCCGGTGTCTTGGCGATGCGTCGAGCCACGTCGCGGGAAGACTCATGGATGCTGCGGACGATCTTCCGATTCGGCGTGTTGGGGCAGCATTTCGCTTTCAACGAGCAGGTGGCGCAGTCGGTTTGGCTGGAGCGGTAAATGATGGTGTTGGCCTTGGTTACCCGCGATCTTTGCTGAGTGAAGGCACGCCATTCACTGCGTAGCGGTTTGCCGGCTGGGCAGCGATATTCATTGGCTTCCTGATTCCAGTGGAAGTCGTTACTGGAGAGGCTGTCGTCCTTGCGCTCGGTCTTGTCCCACACCGGCACATGCGGCTCGATGTCCTTTTCTTCTACCATCCAGGCCAGCATCGGGGCGGTGCCATAAGCGGTATCGCCGATAAGGCGTTCCGGCGTGAGATCGAAATGCGCTTCGACACGCTC
>PBTE01000003.1 GCA_002726515.1 Planctomycetaceae bacterium
TCCTGGGCCACAACCAGGTGCTCTAACCTAACTGAGCTACGGCCACCAAGTGGTGGCCATGCTAGGGCGTGTTCAGTGGGTCACCGCCCTCATTTCGGTCTGGTTGAGGCCACTGCGTAGGTCGTCGGAATCGTCGTCAATGTGGGATTCTTTCCGGTGATGGGCGCAACCAGAGTGGTAGTCATCGGCGGCGGGATTGCTGGCGTCAGCGTCGCTCACCACCTTCTTCAGTTGGATCCCGATCTAGACGTCCTGCTCCTCGAGATGGAGGCCACGCTGGCCCACCACGCCACCGGCCGGTCGGCGGCTCTCCTGTTGGAAAACCTTGGTACGGGGTCCATACGCGCCCTGACGTCAGCCAGCCTTGACTACCTCCGGAACACGCCCGATGGCCTGATCGACGCCCCGTTGCTTTCCCACCGTCCCGTGTTGCACGTCGGCACTGTCAGGCAGGACGAGGCTATTGATCGGATGCTGGCCGAGGGCATCGAGTCAGCTACCACGCCAACCGTGGAGATCGACGTCGACGAGGCAATGCGCCTGTTCCCACCGTTCCGGCGCGATCGAGTGCATCGGGCAATTGTCGAGCCAGACAGCGCTGATATCGATGTGGGGGGCCTCCATCAGTCGTTCGTACGCGGCCTGCGTCGGGCAGGGGGGCGGATCGCTACATCTGGCCGGGTGGACGCTGCTACACAAGATGGTCACGGTTGGCGACTCGACACCACCGAAGGATCGGTGGGTGCTGACGTGGTCGTAAACTGCGCAGGAGCCTGGGGCGACGTGGTGGCGGCTACTGCAGGGGTGGCACCGGTGGGTCTTCAGCCGTTTCGCAGAACGGCGTTCATGGTTGATGGACCAGGCCTCGACACCACAGGCTGGGCATTCGCTGGCGACATCGATCATCTTTGGTACCTACGTGACGATGGACCACAAATGTTCTGTTCTCTGGCCGAGGAGAACCCGTCGGAGCCGTGCGACCCGAGGCCAAGAGAACTCGATGTGGCGTTGGCCATTGATCGACTGAACGAGGCTACGACTCTTGGCATTCGGCCGGTCAACTCTGCATGGGTCGGTCTCAGAACCTTTGCTCCAGACCGGTCCATGGTGATCGGTTCTGAGCCGGACCACCCAACGTTCGTATGGTGCGTAGGTCAGGGGGGCACCGGCATTCAAACTTCACCCGGAGCGGGCCTGCTTGCAGCGCAACTGGTTGTCGGCGTTGCCCCTCCCCAGCATTCTCAGACCTTGACCTGGCTGACATTGGGCCCAACCGGTTCCGGTCCTGCTGAGGATCGAGACGACGACAATTGTTAAAGGCTATGGAGTCGAGACCATCAACCTTATATAATCTATGTATTCTGGATGGTCCGATGGCTAAATACTTGGTGGTGTACTAGAGATGAGTTGGGAACTTCGTCTCCGTGAATTGGAAGACCGAACGGTTCTCGTAACTGGTGCCGCAAGTGGACTCGGGCTAGCAATTGCCCATGGATTGGCGCAGGTTGGAGCTTCGGTAGTTCTCGCAGATCGCGACGAGAAGGAACTCCAAATAGCAGTTGAGAGTCTTGACGGAAACTCCCAGAGTCTTGTCCTGGACGTCGCGGACAGTGATGCCGTGTCTGAGGCAGTGGACGAACTGGAAAGCGCCGACCCGATAGAGGTGCTGGTTAATTCCGCTGGTATTGGTGGTCGGGGGGCGGCAGTCTCCTATTCCTCGACGCTCTGGAATGAGGTTATGAGCGTCAACCTGACTGGAACATTTAACGTCTGTAGGGCAGTAGGTGCCCAGATGGTCGCCCGACAGCGTGGGTCGATCATCAATATCGCCTCCGTTGGTGGCCTCGCCGGGTATCCGGGAAGTCTGGGTTATCAGGCAAGTAAGGGCGGCGTTGTGCAACTCACTAGAAGCCTTGCTGTGGAATGGGCTACCTCGGGGGTGCGCGTCAACGCGATCGCGCCATCACAGTTCGATACGCCCGTTGTGCGCAGGCAGTGGGAAGCGGAACCCGACTTGGCTGAGATCTTTGTCTCTCGGACCCCCATAGGGCGTGTCGGTGAGTCCAGCGAGATAGTTGGTCCGGCACTCTTCCTGGCGTCGTCGATGTCATCCATGGTTACTGGACACGTGTTGGCTGTTGATGGTGGGTATCTAGCCCAGTGAGCACTTCGCTCTAGGGACTGCAATATTGGAGGCACCGGTGGCTGCTGACTTCAAAGATATGGAAACCAACTGGGAGGCTTACCGAAAGCTATTCCTTATTCGAGCCTTTGAAGAAAGACTCGAGACCCTTTTCGCTGAGGGCAAGATTCCTGGATTCGTTCATACCTACATCGGTCAGGAGGCCATCGCCGTAGGCGTCTGCGCAAATCTGAGGACGGATGACTACATCACTTCAACCCACCGAGGGCATGGTCATGCGATCGCTAAGGGAATTGACCTGAACGGCCTCATGGCAGAAGTGTTCGGCAAGGTAACCGGGATATGCAAGGGGCGGGGTGGCTCCATGCACGTGGCTGACTTTTCGAAGGGCATTCTTGGCGCAAACGGCATTGTGGCGGCAGGAACCGTTATCGCAGCAGGAGCAGGATTGTCCATTCAGACTCGACAAGAGGATCAGGTCGTCGTCTGTTTCTTTGGTGACGGTGGCATAAACAAGGGCACTGTTCATGAAGCAATGAACTTTTGTTCAGTGAAGAATCTCCCGGTCGTGTTCGTTTGCGAGAACAACCAATACGCCCAATTTACATCTAGGAAACTAACTACTTCTGTGAGTGACTTGTCATTGCGTGGGGCCGCATACGGAATGCCCGCTGTCTCGATGGATGGAAATGACCTTCTCGAGGTTGTTGAGGTTTCGCAAAAAGCTATTGCTGACGCTCGAGTTGGTATGGGGCCGACCTTGGTTGTGGCTGACACGTACAGGTTCGGTGGGCACTATGTCGGCGATCCACAGGCCTATCGCTCCAAAGAGGAAGTTGCTCAAAGTCGTCGTCGTGACCCCTTACTGCTATTTGAGAACCATCTCATATTGCAAGGCCTGGCAGACAAGGAAGCCCTCGAGTTGGAAAGAGAGTCCATTTTGGAACTCGTAGACAAGGCAGTTGCCTTTGCTGAACAAAGCGAGTACCCCGAAGTTCGTTCGGTGATCGACTACGTGTTCACCGACGTGACTGAGAAATGACGATGAGGTCAATCAGCTTTGGTCAGGCGACGGTTGAAGCTACGGCTGCAGCCATGCGTGAAGACGAGACCGTTGTTGTAGCAGGAGAAGACATTGGTTGGGGCGGGAACTTCGGACAGTTCAAAGGATTGTTAGAAGAGTTCGGACCCAAGCGAGTCCTGGACATGCCTATTTCGGAAGCACTCATTCTTGGCTCGGCAGTAGGGGCGGCCGTGACTGGTCTCCGGCCCGTCGCGTCGTTGAGTTTTGTTGAATTCACGATGGGAGCGATGGACGAGATCATTAATCAAGCGGCGAAGTTCCGCTATATGTTCGGTGGTCAAGTCAGTGTTCCGATGGTGGTCAGGGCATCTGACGGCGTTCTGAGGTCGTCTGGTGCCCAGCATTCAGAGAGTTTTGAGGCGTTCTTTTCCCACATGCCCGGCCTCAAGGTCGTTGCTCCGTCTAATCCGGCTGACGCCAAAGGACTGCTCAGGTCCGCAATCGCTGATGACGATCCGGTCATCTACCTGGAAAACAAGAAGATCACTTTCCGGAAAGGTGAAGTCCCAGAGGGCGACTATCGAATCGCATTGGGCGAAGCTTCGGTAGCGCGCTCAGGATCAGATGTCAGCTTGATCACCTATTCTGTGATGGCCCAGCACGCGCTAGAGGCAGCGCAGGTTCTATTCGAAGAACATTCAGTGGAAGCTGAGGTTGTCGACTTGCGAACCCTTGTCCCACTCGATATTGAAAGCGTGCTCACCTCTGTCGCCAAGACTCGTAGGGCAGTTATCTGCCATGAAGCATGGACCTTCGGTGGATTTGGGGCTGAGATCTCAAGCCAGATCAACGAACACCTATTCGGCGAGTTGGCGGCGCCCGTTGTCCGCGTGGGTGCTCGATCAGCTCCGATTCCGTTCAGTCCACCGCTAGAGCGGGAATTGGTGCCGGAAGCATCGGAAGTAGTAGAGGCGGTACTGCGAACGGTGAAGTTGTAAGTGCCTTGAGCACGGTTCTCTATCAGCTGAGTGAAATGATTTTTGCTAGGGGTTCGCCAATCTGAATCTGTTCCGGACTTGGTTGACGGAGAACCTGCAACTGACCGTTTGCCGGTGATTCGACCTCGAGTTCTGTCTTCTCTGTTTCGATGGTCGCGAGTGGCTGGCCCTCGGAGACGGAGGACCCGTCGTCGACAAGCCACTCCAGGAGGACGAATTCCTCCACGACGCCCATTTGAGGGACCACCACCGGAACCGGTTCCATAGCTATACTTTCTTGATCGAGTTTCTCTGCTGTAGCCGTCTTAGTCCTGGGTGACCATCAGTTAGATGTGTCCGTGGCGATCGAAGCTCTCTAGTGGTGTTGAGCCGCCCTGAACCTCAGCGCGCACAAGAGCTTCGGCAGCGATGATCTCTTCTGCCTTCTCAAGTACTTCAACAATGTTCCGCTCAGGAATCACGAGAACCCCCTCGAATTCAGCGAAGATAAGGTCGCCTGGGCTGATCGTGACGTCCCCGATTTCAACTGGGACTTGATGCCCTACCATCTCCCACCGCCCGATGGCGTTCTTCGGACTGAGATCCCGGAAGAAGACTTGAAAGCCGATGTCTCTAAGCCCTTCTACGTCCCTGAGGTTTCCATCCAGCACGACTCCTGCACACCCCCGGGCTTTGGCAGCGTTGGCGGTCAGTTCCCCAAAGTGTCCAACCGTCGAGCCGGGATTGACGGAAACGAGTATGGAATCGGGCTTCAGTTCCTCGAACACGTTTAGGTAGGAAGTGATCCTCTCTACCCCTGCATCCCAGGACACGATCGGTTCAATTGCTGAACCAAGCACTGTGTGTGCGATACCGACCATTCTCTGTTCGGGGAATAGGGGCCTGAGGGCGCTTGGCAGCACAGGCTCCTCGATGCCAAGCTCGTACATGGCGTCGCAAACGACGCCGATGTACAGGCCTCGGTACCGGTCGCAGAAATCCTTCGTGGAGGCCAACGGGACTATCCGGACTCTGTGCCCAAGAAGTGGGTGGTGGCCAAGGCATAGATCCGCATTGATTTGGCCACGCTCGCAATCTCCAGGTATTCGTTGGGGGAGTGGGCCAGTGGGAGTAGCCCGGGTCCAAATGCGGCGACCGTCGGTATTCCGGCAGTGACCTGAAAATGAGGAGCATCGGTTGCTCCGGGAAAGGCTTCGAGCCTCGGAGTCGATCCCAGGACCTCCTGGGAAGCAGCCAGCAGTGCTCCGACGACAGGTTCCTCGGGTGAAATCTCAGTCGCCCCAACCCAGGTTTCGAATACAAGTTCTGCATTGAGTTCGGGATCCTCGCTCATGGCAACGTCAAGGAAGTTCTGTAGGTCCTTCTCCATGGCTTCTTGTGTCATCCCTGGCAGAGTTCGGATATCACATGCAAACTCTCCGAGACCGGGGCAGATCCCATAGAACACCCCACCTTGAACCATTACTCCCACATTTACAGTGGGACCCAGGGGGGAGAGTGGATGTTCCGGGTAGGTGAGGCATCCCTTGAGCTCTTTGTCCATCCGACTCATCAGTTGAGCCATCTTCACGCTGGCGTTTATCGCCGGCAACCGGTCGGTGATGCTGCTATGCATCTGGGTTCCACGAACAACCACCTTGAACAGTGCGGCACCTCGGGAGACGAGATGGAGAGCCTCCCATTCCTGGTTAACTCCGCTGGGTTCACCGATGATCGCCGCGTCGGCTTCCAAGAGGCCTCGTTCGGCCAGCCACTTAGATCCCTTCACCGACCCTGCTTCTTCATCGGCGGTGAAGACCAATTTCAGGGTTCCGGCAGGAAGGCCAACCTTTTTCAGGCTGGCTGCTGCATAGGTCATCGCCGCGACCGCGGCTTTCATATCACCAGAACCCAAGCCGTAAAGCCTTCCTTCTGAGACTACGGGGTCCCAGGGGTCGGTATCCCAGGCGGTTAGGTCACCTGCTGGCTTAGTGTCTATGTGGCCAGAAAGGATGAGGGATGCGCCGGACTGGGCTCCTTCGACCTCGGCCAGAACGCTGGGTCGCTCTTCTTCGGGACCGACGGCCCTGACTTCGTCGATGCCTAGGTCTCTAAGCCGGTCAACCACCATTTGCGCAACTTCCCGTTCATCGCCCGGAGGGTTGGCGCTGTCAGTGGCGATCAGTTCTTTGGTGAATTCGAGTACCTCGTCCTCGTATGAGTCGAGAACCTCCAGTAGTTCCTTCAATGTGTCCCGTTTCCCTTCTGATCTCATACCTATGACGTTTGTGACTGGGCTTTCTCGATGAAAGATGACAGGGCGTCAAGGCCAAGTTCAATATTTTCACGGTCGTTTGCCAGAGAGATCCTGACGACCTCGTCGCCACCTGGTCCGAACACCTCGCCGGGTGCGACAGCTACTCCACCTTCTTCAAGCAGGCGAAGAGAGAAATCGAGTGGGGCCAGTCCAGATTTTGCTATGTCGACAAGCATGTAGAAGGTGCCTTGCGTGCGGAAGCCCTCCAGGCCGAGCTCCAGCAGCCGAGTCCAAGCAGAGTCTCGATTTCTTACGTATGCCGACCGCATTGCTTCGATTGGTTCACGTGGACCGGTCAGCGCCGCCTCGGCAGCTTTCTGGGAGATAGTGCTGGGGCACGAAACCTGCGGCTCTTGGAGTGTTCTCAAGATTTGGGCCAAAGCAGGTGGTGCCACCAAATAGCCAACCCGCCAGCCGGTCATCGAATAGACCTTTGAAAAACTGTAAACAGAGATGATCGGCATGGAGGTATCGACCGATCCGGGCGACAGGTATGGAAGTCCGTCGTCAAGAATTAATTGGTCGTAGACCTCATCGCTGATAACCCATACGCCACGTTCGGAAGTGACTGAGAGAATGGCTTCGATTCGTTCGGGAGGGATCACCGCCCCGGTTGGATTGTTCGGCGTATTGAGAAAAAGTGCCTTTGTCCGTGGCGTCACCAAGGAGGCGATTCTGTCGGGGTCTGGTAGGTAGCCGTTGTGTCGCTCTAGTTCGTAGAAGACGGGCCGCCCGCCGAGCAGACGGACGGTTTCGTCCATGTTTGGAAACCCGGGCGTTGGCAGAAGTACCTCGTCACCCGGGTTCAGTAGTGCTGCGTAGATGGAGTAGAGCCCGTTCATTGCTCCCGGGGTAACTACAACCTGGTCGAACGCGGGCTTGAATCCGTTCACCTTCTGAATCTTGTCGACGAGTAGTTCGCGCAAGGATGTGAGGCCGCCGTTTGGGCCGTAGTGGGTGTAGCCGGCGGCTGCAGCGCTGCTGGCGGCATCGATTATGTGTTGCGGGGTGGTGAAGGATGGCTCGCCAACCTCCAGCCGTATCGCATCAGGGTTTTGGTCTGCGGCGTCAAAGAGAACCCGGATAGTCGAGCGCCGCAGGTCGCGGGCGCGATGTGAGAAGGCAAAGGACTCTTTGGGATCGGTATCTGGGCTCACTGGAGGCTTCCGGCCGCTGGGCTAGGAGGTTTAGTCGTCATCCGGAGAGAGTCCGGCATCTTTCGCCTCGAGGTCCGGCCTTTGGCCTGGATCAAAGTAACGAGCTGCCCAGTCGGCTCCCTGCCAAGTCGTTAGTCGACCCTCTCGAGGCACTAGGCGCACTAGATAGCGTTCCCAATCGTGTGATGGAGCCAACTGCTCCGCGCCGTCTGGCCCTGCGTATCGGCACGCCATCTCTTCAGCTACCGGAAGCCAGGCCGAACCCTCGGCAATGGTGGGACCTTCAACAATTTCAGCGGAGCATTGTGCAAGGACCTTCCGGATTCTTGGATGGGCCAATTCTTCAATACAGATCGAACAGCGCGGCTCACGCTCGAGGTCCTGAACCCAGAGGCTGTACTTCCGCCCAACAACAAAGAATGCGCCATCTGACCACTGGTACCAGAGGGGTACCGTCATTGGCCAACCGTCTTCCTTGATGGTCGTCAATTTGATTAGCCATGTGCTGTCAGGGGAGGCGAGGAATTCCTCGACTTCGGTGGAGTGCATTCCCCCGGCCACACCTTCCTCGTAGAAGTGGCCCTGGCTGAATTCGTCTCGCGGAGATCCGTCTGAGTTCGTCACCGACCACTTCTCCTTCTTCTGGGTTGTAGAACGGTTGTTAGCGTTCAACGTGGAACAGTCTTGCGTAATGCTATAAACTTTTCAATAGTCCACGTGGTGGATATTTCACCCAGGACTGGATTTACGTGTCAAAGAAACTGGCGACGCTTTCCCACTTGGTTGTGGAAATCGACCATCGAGGGACCGGTGGGCCCTGAGGCCCGACAAGAGCATCTGTAAAGGAAATAGGAATCAATGAGATTTGGAGCTCGCCAAGGACGGTCTTGCCTAATCGGTGAGGGTTGTTATCTAGATGTGCAAGATGCGTCGGCGGGGGAGTTCAGTGAAGACCCAATGGAGATTCTTGAGCACTGGTCACCGTTTAGAGAATGGGCACGCCGTCAGGATCTGGCAGAAGGCCTTCCTTGTCACGACCGTGAGCTCACATGTCCAGTGCCGACCCCAGGTCAGATCTTTGCGATAGGGCTTAACTATCGTGACCATGCAGTGGAGTCCTCTATGGAGATTCCTGATAATCCCATGATCTTCACTAAATATCCGTCCTCTCTGACAGGACCGAGGGACGACATACATCTGGTTCCTGGCAGTTGCGATTGGGAAGTGGAGTTGGTTGCAGTGATCGGGGAGCGGGCACGTAACGTCAGTGAAGACGATGCTCCGCGAGTGATAGCGGGACTGACTGTTGGACAAGACGTGAGTGAGCGCGAACTTCAGCTCCAAGGTACAAATCCGCAGTTCAACCTTGGGAAATCACACCGGACGTTTGCACCGTTAGGGCCCTGCGTGGTGACTCTTGATGAGTTTGACAATCCATGGGATCTAGGCATTCGGTGCGAACTCAACAATGTCGTTGTGCAGGAGGCGAGGACGTCACAGTTGCTGAAT
>PBTE01000004.1 GCA_002726515.1 Planctomycetaceae bacterium
AATTCCGCAAGAAGAGCTTTATGCGTCTTCGGTCATTCATCCTGCAGATCCAACGATGCAGTGGTTGCTGCACACGCGGCGGGTGCCAATGCGAAGGGACGACAGTGCTGCACAGCCTGCTCCGCCGGAAGAGGCTAGTGCTGCACAGCCGGCTCCGCCGCATGAGGCTAGTGCTGCACAGCCTGGTCCGCCGCATGCATGCGCTGGCGTCGGAAATCCAGACGAGCTCGCATGGATATGTTACGATTGTGCAGGGGATCTGTGCGTGGACGATCGGCTTCTCAAAATGCCGAAGTTCGCGTTGGCCAATTTGATGTGGCTGGGACGGGAACACAGGCTTTTGCAAACAGCAAGCCTTGGTCTGCGCATGTTGCTCGGTGGCGGACGAGCTTGCTTCCGCAAATTGCTTCTCGGCAAAGGTCCGAAAGAAGAATTGCAATCTGGCTTGGCTGGGAATCATGTGCTAGTGACGCAGGCAAAGCCGACGAGGACACCGACACTGCCTCCCACGGCCGAAGAGCTCAGCGAGAATTTTGTTGCCGTCTTCTGCAAAAGCGTCGATGAACTTGAGAAGAGTCAATTTCTCAAAGTCGCCAGGGAAGATTACAAGATCTTGGCACGAGAGCGCTGTGCGGTCAATCGCGATTTTGCGGCAAAGTCTATTAATTGGGAGGCGGTGGACGAATGGCCTGAAGCCGGTGTGCCGGGAGAGATCCGACGATGTGCGATGCAAATGCCGGAGGCAGAGCAAATGCAGTTTGCCACGTCTGGTCCAGGCACGATCAGGCAACCTATCGATGCAGCAACGGGAGGCGACGACGACGCTTCCGATGAGCTCGGCGAAGAACTCGACGCGGCTCCTAATGCTTCTTCGAGCAGTGCTGCGCAGCCTGGCCACAACGACGACAACCATGACGAGGAGACGGCTCTTGGCATAGATCAGGCCGCGAATCCTGATCTGGTGCAACACTTTGCGGCGTTCAAGTTGCAGACAGATTTGCTGCGGGAGCATGTCCAGAACAGCGCTGCACAGCCTGATGAATCATCAGACATGACAGCGATGACCGCCCGAGCCGCGAGACAAGCCGAAAGTACCCGCATTGTGCACGATTTGCAGGCAGCCGGGAGAAAGTTTCTGAAACACGATTTCGAGAAAGGGGTAGCAATGCTTGACAAACAAGAGAAAGGGCTGCTCGTTCCAAGCGGCTCTGCGATGTCAACCTTTGCAGCTTCTACTTGGACCGAGTGTTTCACAGAGTTCTGGTACGGCGACGCGCTGCCTAACCAAGAGCATCGGCCTCGCCCCGTCACTTTTGAAGAGATCTTCTCTGCACTTCCTGAGCGGGAAGAGTTGGAGTACACGCTGGCATCTGATGAGCGACCTTATGTGGCCTTAGGCAAAAGTCGCTTCGACACCCCAGAGATAATCATTGTTTTCGGAGACACCCTCCGGAGGCTTGAGATGTTCAGAGGGACAAGAGCTTCTTTGAAGCGACATGGCTTCCAGGCAAATGTGCAGCTCATCGTCAACTCCACGTCCGAAAAGGTCTTGGAAGAGATCGAGGCCAGAGTTGGACAACCTGGCGTGTCTCAGAAAGCGGGCGCAGAGCTTCTTCAGCAACAAGTTCCGAGACCCTTGCAGGTAGCTCTCAACCAAATGCTCATCAGCACAAAGCGTGTGCCGCTGACAGACGGCTACCGCCGGAATCTACGCCATGAAGGTCACAACTTGAATGTTATGCTTGGGGCTCTTACCGTCTTTGCCACTTTCAATTTCGCTGACAACTATGCGCCGCTCATGTTCCAGCTAGTGCGGCACAACGGCGGTGCCGACCAGCTAGACGACGGGGAAGTCGTCGGAGCTATCAACGTTGGTGCTGAACAGCCTGACGATGCACCTCGCATACCCACACTGAAGGATATGCGCAAACTAGTTGGACAGTCTCCTCGCGCCCAAGCAAAGTTCTTTTTGCTTATGGACGACCTCGCCGATCGTTTCTTCATGGGCATTGACGGATCTTATGTCGGACGCCATCGTGTCCACAGCGCTGTGCCGCAACACCTCTGTGAAGACTCCTACGCGTCTACCTGCGAACCATCTCTGGGTGGTTTCGGCATCGCTGAGCTAGAGCCCTTTGAGTCGCAACAGCGCGGTTTCTCCCATGGCCACCGGAAGAAATACTCGATTCCGAGCACTCAGCATCAGGAAATCATTGACATGTTTACTCAGCGGGATGCGCCACAAGTGCGGGAATTCCTCCAGGGCTTGAAAACTGCTCTGCTGGCTTGCGCCTCTTCCCTTCAGTATGAAGACTCCACGCTCCCTGCCCATCAAATGGGTCAGACAGTGTTGCCGGAGAAGTTTACAGNAAAGCAGCAGCAACAATCCAGGCTAGATGGAGGCTTGGANGAAGACGGCGTCACCGAACGTCCCCTGNTGGAGACCACTGCTGAGGAGCGCCAGGGTCACGAGGAACTCGAGCGCCGACGAGCTGCNGCAGAAAGACGACCGCCGNCGAATTGCTACAGCCAGGTCGAGCTCACCGGCTGTCATCAAAGCCTCATGCCCACATACAGGCTCCCCCAACGGATCGGAGCCATACTGCCGTTAGACGAGCTGGGCATGGCGAGTTCCGCTTCACCCGCCAGTGCTGCACAGCCTGCTGTGATGTGGACCGAGGACGAGCAAGCGAATCATGTCTCGAACGCTTGCCTTGTCGNNAANGGCNTTCCTACTGAACTGTCTGCCGAGCAGCTTGCAGATGATGCCGCGCGATGGGCGTGCAGCTTCTGCAGAGACTTTCGGGGGTTGAGTCAGCTGAATCAGGACCACGATTGCACAAGCACATGCATCAAATATGTCAAGCAGAAAATCAAGGACACGGCGCAAGAAGCCCTTAGACTTGGCAAGGTAGTTGCCTGCAGATTCTGGTTCTTTCATCTCGTTGTTTTGACTGTGCCTTCTTTGCTGTCGCCGGCCGCGAGAAGCAGCGGTGCTGAACAGCCTGCAGAGAATTCCGACGACACCACGACGAGAACCCGTCGGATCCGACGGCGAGGTAAGCAGCTGGAGCCGAAGGCGCGCATCGCATCGACCAACGAGCACAACGAGTTCTGCCGGGCAATCGTGCGGCGCGCAAGGCCGTTTCGTTCTGCGACAACAGATGCAGGACAAGTCTGGGGACGATGTAACATCGATTTTCAGTTTATGCCCCGAACCATTGATCCCGATGTAATCTTGCCCGAGGGCAGTGCTGAACAGCCTGTACCGCAAGTGAAGCCTGAGCTTGCGTTGGCGCTGCACGGCGTTCGCATGCAGCTGCCGGATTCTCCTCTTCTGCGTCGCTGCTTCCATTCCCTTGTAGCTATGTTTCAAGCGGCACACAACTGCGACTATTACATCACTAAGTATCAAGGGAAAGCGATGGAGCAATTGCAGAACCTCTTTGCGCAGATTGCGTGCGGTCTGCGAAGGCTTCAGTTGGAGGAGCAATCTAGCGCAGAACCTTCAGATCGACAAACTTTGGCCCGAAAAACTCTTTTGCGCATCGCCACGGCTGCCAACAGAAGCACTTGGTGTTCTTGCTGCGAACTAGCGATCTACATTCAGACGGGCGCGCTGTGCCGCAAAAGTCATGCGCCAGTGCAGGTGTTTCTCAGCAGGCCTTCGTTTCAACTTCGACAATGTTCTCGGTTGCTGCATCGGAGCCATTTGCAAGTGATCGAAGCTCCAGATGGCACAGGCGAGCAGATGATGCCACTAGAGATGTTATCCTTTCAAAGACCGGTTGGCACAGCTGGACAGCCTGCTGATGAGATGCTGTCGGCCGACGACTCAGCAGATGAAGCTACCATGTGCAGAGCTGCACAGCCTGCCAACGAAGACGGGATCGATGAAGCAGAGGAAGATTTGTCGNCTGAGGAGGGGCCAGAGGAAACTCTTACGCGCAGAGCTGCACAGCCTGCCGATGATGACATAGCAGCGCGCGCGGAGCCNGNGGTTGAGGAAGAAACATTCGCAGAAGGCGAGGACGCATGCTCCGTACAAGCGTTCAGCAAGACCACCAGCTTGTATGATGATTGGTTGCATCGCGGGCCGTACCTCTACGACATGGACTTGCACAACTATATTCGGTTCATCCAGAGAGAGGAAATGCCAAAAGGTGAAAGAGCAGGCTCTGTCATCGACAGAAGAACGGACGTCTTCCTGTTCGACGATCATTACGCTTTGGCNCGCAGTCATTGGCAGACTCTGGGCCACAACTCTTGCATGCGGATCCTGCCCGTCCTGGAGGCTCTTAAGTGTGCCCCGCCGGCCAAAGACAACGAAGACAACGCCATCTACAAGTCTTTGTTCGCCGCGCTGCTCAGATGTCCCGGNCCAGGCTGTTGTGCCGACCCTCTCTTGTTTCGCCANGCCTTCTTCCAAACAGGCCCNACCGCGTACAGCGTCAACAAGCAATGGCTCGCAAGGCGCAGCGAGATCGAATACTTGATGCGCGAAGCTAAAAGAAAGGCAAAGGCAGCTCGGCGCATACCAGTGCTCTTAGACACGACGCTTCTCCGAGGCTGGTCCCATGTCGGTGCCGAACAACCCGCGTCTTATGTCGGTGCTGCACAGCCCGCGTCTTACGTCGGCGCTGCACAGCCCGCGTCTTCTGGGCTTACTTCATCGTTTCTGATATGCTGGACGCAGTTGTGCAAGATGAAGACTGGCACGTCAGCCGATCCGCGATGGGCTCGCGTCGTTTTGGGATGCCTCGGCTGGGACATGAACCACCCGCATCAGTTGCACTTGGCTGAGTTCTGCGCGTGGCATCTTGCTGAGGTCTTGCACAACGTGGATATGCTTGCGATTGCGCGAACCACCCCGATTCTGAAAAAAGATGGCAGCCCCATCGAAGATGAACCTGNAGAAGCCGAGCCAGCCTCGAGGATGTCCACTGAATTCTANGGCGGCGAAGGCCAAGACATCGACGACNATGTCATGGAAGAANTTCCGGCCTCAGACGCGGTGAGATCTGAAGCGTGGCTCAATCACCCGGAGCTGGTTTCCTTATTGGCGCGTGAGGAGGAGGTGGCGGCGGCACAGAAAAAAGGCAGGAACAAAAACTTCAAATGTGCAAATGAAGTTGTTCGACGATGCTTTCCACTCCGCCTTGCATACCGCAGTTCCAACCAACGACGTCTTGCTGTCGGAGGAGCAGTTGGGTTTCAGCGGCGCGNGTTNTCCTNAGGTCGCAGCGATGCTCCAGTACCAGGACGCCGTTATGCAGCAAATGAAGAAAGACCAACCCGACGTGACGGAGCCCGAAGACATCACTCGAGAGGCAGTGTTGCACAACCTGCGAGAACTACAGCAGCCTGGAAGGAGTATAGTTGATTTGCCGGACGCGCTGCGAGGGCCTGCTCATGTCGCTAAGATAATCCTTCGCAAGGCTGAGGACGAATCTTCGAAGCCAGGGAAAGCTTTCAGATACAACGACGAACAACTGNGCTGCATCGCTTCGATGGTTGCTAAGCTCGACCCAGCTTTTGCAGAAAGAGAGGATCCGAGTCAGCCTTTCATCAATCCGGCCAAAGTGCTCACTACTGCAATNTTCGATGGTGGTGGCGGCTGTGGCAAAACTGAACTGCTCATCAAGGTTATGGTGCCTCTNTTTCAAGTGTTTTTCGGACCGCGCGGNGTCTTGAAAAAAGCCCCGAGCAACAAACCTGCGCGGCTCATCGGAGGCACCACTATTCACTCCAGCCAAGGTCTCACGCCACAGAACAGTCTGCGNACGCANTCCTTGGCCTTGAACGTGCAANCGCGTCAGAAAATGGAGTGCACCGTTCTTNATGCCGGAGCAATGGCCATCGACGAGTGTTCTCAGCTGCAAGGAGAGCTTAACCATGCAGATGCGTTGCGCACGACCTATGCTCGCCAACACAAATATGGCTTGAACCCTTTGGACTACTGGAAGCCTACTGAGCGACATGGGCGCATTGCGGTGCTGACATATTGGGGCGATCATCTTCAGTTGCCACCAGTTCCGGCTTCGTCGAGCATGCTAGCATCCCTGAAAGGCACATCCAACGAACACAAAGCAGGCGCGAACATTTTTCGCAATGCTGACTTAGTCTTTCAATTCGAGAAAATGATGCGCTTCACAGACGAAACTCTCGTTGAAATTTTAGAGGTTATGCGAACGCCGAAGCCTGGCAAGGCGCTCACCGACGCGCAGTGGCAAAAACTCCGCGCAACCGACGTCGGAGCTGCACAGCCCGAGGTGCCTCTCGACTGGTATCAGAGCTGTTACTGCTGGAGTGTGACGAGTCCCGCATCGTTTGCTTGGGCGAGACGGTCAGCGCGAGAAGCTAAGCAGACGCTTTTCTATGCCCAAGCCGTCGACCAACCGATGAGTTCCGTCATCCCAGGATCTCGCCAAGACTTCTTCAAAGNCTTGCTGCGAGTACCGAGCGTCCAGCAGACTGGTCGCTTACCTGGCGTGGTTTTCTGGCACCACGGCATGAGCNTCCGATTTACAACGACGNTGCAGCCGCCTTTCGCGGTGCAAGATGTCGAAGGAAAGGTTGTCGGCTTTGAGCCGGACCCGAGCGATCGCTCCACCCAAGACAGGCTCCGATGCCGCTCGGCCAGTGCCGCAGAACATCCTTGTGGCGCCATGCCTCTTTGCATCTACGTCAAGATCGACGANTGCCAGTTAGCACTTNTGCCTGAAGATTTCGCGGCCGCTGCTGNACAGCGTGGCGTTTTNGCGGTGAAGCCAATCAGTCGCACATGGAAACACGAGCTGCCGGAGTGTAAAGGTCACTTCGTCAAAATCCGACGGAAGCAGCTGCCGATCATGCCAGCGCGGGTCGTACCTCTGTATTCTATGCAGGGTACAACAGCAGACCCTGGCCTTGTGGCTTACTGGTGCTTTCCAGACTTTTGCTCTGAGACGGTCAGGTGGCTGATTGTCTATGTCATGCTGTCCCGCCCACGGTCGTTGAAGGCTCTTCGCTCCGTAGGCCTTGCGCAGCAAGATGCCAAAATACGTGGCCTCATTGAAGGGGGTGCACCTGAAGATTTAGTGCAAAGTTTTCAGGACCTCTTCGGTGAGAAGATCGTTGCCACCAAGAACTTCGCTCGACAAGCAGCTGAGCGCTATGGATTCTTGCCTCACCTCCTCCGGAACAGCTGAGCTTCTTTTCAGCTCGTAGTGTTGCACAACCTGCACAACTTGCCACAATGAAGTCTTTCGACGATGCTTTCCACGCCGCCTTACACACCCCAGTTCCTACCAACGACGTCGTGCTGGCCATGGTTCTGCTGAGGTTTCAGCGGTCCTCCAGTACCAGGAAGCCGTTTAATGGTGTTGCACAACCCGTTTAATGGTGTTGCACAACCCGTAGATGTGGGCCAACGCTGAGCAGCCCTCGGGGGTAGCGTAGGTCTGGCGACGCGTGTAGAAGGATGTGTAGATAATACCATGTAGCTAGAGCATGTGTAGCATATAATTAACGCTGTGGCAATGTGTTGCATATGCGAGGGGGGATTCACAATTTATGGCAATGTGTTGCATATGCAATATGTTTTGATCACCGACAAATCCTAAAAATCGAGAAATTCTAAACACAGACCATGATATGTAAACAAAAACAGACAATAGACAATAAAACGAAGTATGTGCGAATTCTGAGGTTTCACAATAGATGGCAATGTGTTGCATATGCCATACGTTTTGCTCACC
>PBTE01000236.1 GCA_002726515.1 Planctomycetaceae bacterium
CGTGAGGAGTTCCCAAATGTCTTGGCCAATTACGAAAAATACCACGACCGGGGATTTGATGTCATTGGAATCAACCTGGACGATACCCGCAAGGCTGCGACCTCGTTTCTTGACAAGGAAAAACTCCCCTGGAAAACACTCTTCAATGACAAAGATGGAGAGCGAGGCTTTGAAAATCCTTTGGCCAACCGCTATGGGATTTCGGGGATTCCGACTGTCATCTTGGTCGATCGAAAGGGCAAAGTGATTTCACTTCAGGCCCGTGGTGAGATATTGGGTAAATTACTCGCTGAGCAATTTGATGGCATCGAGGATTCTACAGGGGGAGAGAGTTGAGCAACCAGTGCTGCTTGATGAAAAGCGGTTTGCTTAGCCTTCTGCTTTAAGCCAAGTGGAGATGATCTTGGGTGAAATTTCGCCTAGTTGCTCGATGATCCAGTTCGCTTCGGCAACTTCGCTGCGGGTGTGTCCGGTACTCACCAGCGCCACGCTGAACATGCCAGCCGCATTTGCTGCCTGAATGCCTGCCCGTGCATCTTCAATCACGACACAGTCCGCAGGAGCCACCGCAAGAGTTCGGGCAGCAAGCAGAAAAACTTCGGGATCTGGCTTTCCTCGCAGAACATCGGCTCCGGTCACTGCCGCTCCGATCCAATCCGGTTTGTTGAGTTGCTCAAGAGCAAGTTCGACATTTTCAGGGGGGCCGGAGGAACCAAGGGCCAATTGAAAACCGGCAAGGTGCAGTGCCCGGAGCAAAGATTTCGCTCCGGGCATCCAGGGGTAATCTGCAGCGACAATTTTGCGAAAAGCAGCTTCCTTCTCTGCATCAAAATCTGCAATCTGTGAATCGCTTAGTGAGACCTCACTCCAGAGGGTTTGGATGATTTCCCGACTCGTCTGGCCAAAGGTCGTTGCAAAATCCGACTCCGTCATACAGTGGCCATGACTCCCCGCGACTGTCTGCCAGCTTTGTAGATGTGCGGCATAGGAGTCGATCAATACCCCGTCGATATCAAAGATTACGGCTTTGTCCTGCACCGATTACATCCTTTCGATCAGTTCTCGAACCGTTTTCTCGAGCAAGGAATCTCCACCAAACTGCATCCCTAACCTTTGCAGCTTTCCGGTTTCAATATTGTGCACCGGTTGTTTGGGCTGTCCGTCAATTCGGCTCTCGCTTTGGGTGAGGCGTTTGGCAAGGGTTGCAACGTCGTACTCAGACACATAACGGTCGTAGCAGTTGTATGTTTCGCCAGCAATGTCCTTAGCCGATAACAAAATTTCTATGGCCCGGGCAACATCCTCTGCATGGACCTCTTTGCCGCCATAGCGGCATGCGACCGGTTCTCCCCGGACAACACGCTGGATCAAGTCAAACCATTTGCTCCGCTCGGCGGGTCGCGCCAATCCATAGATTCCCGTTGGCCGAAGTGCGCAGATGTCGTAATCCATTCCCCAGCCGAAACTATGAATAAATTGTTCGATGGCCGCCTTGTGGGCGCCATAGTGTGATTTGGGAGAAGCGGGATGCGTTTCATCGAGGGGCCGGTCGTCGAATATCTGTTCGTGAACCGCACAACTCGAGATGAACACGAATCGGGAAACATCTTGCATGCGGGCCGATTCGACCAGTTTGATGGTGCCAATTAGATTCTGTTCGAGAAACAGGGTCAAATCACCTTCACCACCTCTGAAGTCAGCGCCCACGCGATAGAGAGCGGCGTGTACCACCGCATCGCAATCGGTGACTAGCTCTAGGCTGCTTTGCGTGTCTCCCAAAGCACCCGGTATCCAATCCAGCATTGATTCGCACGCTTCAAATCCACCGCGATCGCTCTCTTCACGATACCAGCATCTGCAAAAATGTCCGGCCGCCGCGAGTCGGTGGACAATGTACCGGCCGAGAAATCCTGTGGCACCGGTAATGGCGATTTGCATGGTTTGTTTCCCGTTCAAGCAGCAATTTTTTGAAGGTATTAGAATTCCTCAATGTTTGCGATCGGGCCAATGATGACAGATTGGCAGCTCGTATGACAGGTCCCGGTTTGTCTGCCGCTTCCGGCAATGATCTTGACCTATACGCGCCAGGGGAGTTTTCTTAGAAAAGTTTGAGTCGTGCAGCAGTTCTTTTTGGAGAGAGTAATGATAGATCTCAACCTTGTTAGTGCCATCGGAGTTGTGATCACGCTCTCCGCTCTGTTTGCCTACTGCAACCAACGGTGGCTGAAACTTCCAGAAACCATTGGGCTGATGGTGATGGCGCTGGTTTTTTCACTGCTGTTGGTGCTGGGAGGATTGGCATATCCGAAGGTAATGCATTTTGCAAAAACGTTTATCCAGCAGGTCGATTTTAATGAGATGCTAATGCATGGCATGTTGGGGTTTTTGCTTTTTGCCGGTGCACTGCATGTCAAACTCGGTGACTTGGCGAATCAGAAGTGGGTGGTGACGGTTACGGCGACCATCGGAGTAATCGGTTCGACGTTGATCGTCGGTGGGATTGCTTGGTGTATTTTGATGGGGCTCGGAGTGCAGATGTCTTGGATCTATTGTCTGCTATTCGGCGCTTTGATCTCGCCTACAGATCCCATTTCGGTGCTTGGCATCATGAAAAAAATTGGTGCTCCCAAAAGCTTGGCGACAAAGATGTCGGGGGAATCGCTTTTTAACGATGGAGTAGGGGTTGTTGTTTTTTTGGCAATTCTTGCCGTGGTGACCGGCTCGGGGGAATTTACCGTTGGCCAACTCGGGATGTTGTTCCTCAAAGAAGTGCTTGGTGGGTTTGCCCTCGGCCTTCTTTTAGGTCTGCTTGCCTATTATTTCCATAACACGGTAGAAAATGAGCATGTGGAAATTCTCGTTTCGTTGGCCATTGTCGCGGGAGGCTATCCCCTTGCTTTGGCTCTGCATATTTCCGGCCCGATAGCCATGGTCGTTGCCGGTCTGCTCATCGGGAATCATGGCCGACATTATGCCATGGGAGATAAAGTCCGCGAGAGAGTCGATGCACTATGGGAGCTTATCGATGAGATCCTCAATGCGATGCTTTTCGTTTTACTTGGTCTTGAGGTACTGATCCTTTCCTGGCAGTCCCAGTTTTTGATTGCGGGACTCTTGATGATCCCGACGGTCCTGCTTGCCCGCTTCATTACAATCGGAATGGCTGTCGGGATGTTGCGCAGATTTCGCACTTTTAGCCCAAAGGTGGTGCGAATCCTTACCTGGGGTGGTTTGCGAGGTGGAATCTCAGTGGCACTTGCCCTTTCCATACCAGCAAATCTACAGGAAGGAATGGGCCTTGGCAGCGTTTCGGTTCGGGATCTGATTTTGGTGATGACGTACGTTGTGGTCGTCTTCTCAATCGTCGTACAGGGTTTGACCATCGGACCCTATATCCGTCGGTCCCTTTCCCTAAGTTCCCGGCCAAGTGGCCCAAAGGGTTTGCAATAGTTTCTCTGGTGTGCGACCGTCGTGGACGACGAGCCGATACCGGAGCGAGAGCGTTTCCCCTTTTTTGACTCTTTGCGGACCATTCGCGACGATGCACGGGTTGATCATCGCAAGCGAGAGCGAGTTGTGCCACTTTGTAGGAGGATTTTTCGGATGATCCATCACTGCAATACCGGCAGTTTTACCGTCATCAAGGGCAATGGTGTAATCGTACCAAGGGCTTGAGGGCCAGTCGGTTTCCGGCTTCAAATGGTGGGGTGAGGGAAGTTTTACTTCTCCTTTCGGGTTAAAAAAGACTCTTTTGCCATCCTGGCGACTTTTGACGCAAAAACCACCGAAGGCGGTTTGGTCGATTGTCAGATCGACCGTCGGTGTCAGTTGGAAGTGCAGGTCAACCACAAACACAGCTTGCATTTGCCGGACATCAATAGAGAGCCTCTCTTCCATGACGGTCTTTTGTCCGATTCGCCATTGGTTCTTTATCGCAAGGTGTGCTGTGGACTCGTCGCTGCCGACCAAGTCGACCTCTTGATTGACAATTTTGCAGCCATCGGTCGGAGCCATTTCACCCCAGCCCCAAAAGTCCGCGCGCTGCGAAAACTCCATGGCGTGCCACGCCAGGAAGACGCCTCGATGGTGCCGATGATCGCCCGGTGCAAAATCAACAATACGTGTTCCCATCGGCGTGTTGACTGGAAACAGACAGCAAGTGCTGTTTGCAGAAAGATTGGTCCCGGCGGGTTTGCGAACCATGTACTGAAAGACGGTCCGACCATCAGCGGTCTTCAATACCTTTCCATGTTCCGTTGTTTCCAGTGAGAAAGCCTTGCCTTCAGCCGTTGCATCCGACAAGGGGGTGATGCAATAAAGGACGATCAAAAGAACTGTTTTGACAAAATTAGATGTTCGGTGTTGCATGTCGTTGTTCTCATAAAAAAGGGAAGGGGACATCAATGGTCTGTTTGGCCATTGGAGGCGGGTTCGTGCGTCAATGGAAATCAATCTTCTTCTTCGAACTTTTCATCCAACAAATCATCTGCGTATCCTGGTGGAAACGGACTGTCATAGAACTCTCTGCCACTGTCATTTGGCGTCGCATCCTGGAATTTGGAAAGCCAGTAATCGACATCTGCAGCGGTAAGTGGCAGTTGGGGTTTGTCCGGCAAAGAGTCCCTGTTGGCCTGGTTCTGGCGACTGTGGAGTATTTCCACATACCAGCGATCGCTATCAACACTTCGGGCCCGTCGCCGTTTCGCTGCCCGTTGGATGCGGTGGTCACTCGAAACCACAGTCAGACTACGAGGCGCCGAGTCTGCAAGGATTAATTCCTCGATCAACGCATCGGCGTCGTCGTATTGCGAAGCAAAGTGAATCGTCATTTCGCGGTCCGACACGATACGTGGCAGACCACGGGGTGCCTCCGGACCGGCATCGAAGATCACGGCCGTTCGTTTGCGCTGATCTAACGGGAGAGATGTGGCAATAAAGTTTAAGAGTGCTCCACGGGCCCGCTGCAGATTTCCAGGACCACTGGCTCCGGAAAGGATGCCGACCGCGTTGAGCAGGTTGTAGCCGTCAATGATGAGAGCCATCAGGTGCCATTACGAAACGCTGATTGCAAGTGTCAACTACCTCGTTCGAATTTGACGCGGCCAGCGACAATTACGGTCTCTGCCCGTCCTGTCAGACTTTTTCCGATAAAAGGAGAATTGCGGCTCTTGGAATAAAATTTTTCCGGGTCGACCGTCCAGATATTTTCGGGATCAATGATGGTGACATCCGCATCGGATCCAATCTGGAGTGTCCCTTTTGCGATCCCAAGGATTTGTGCCGGATTGATCGTCATCTTTTCCAGGGCAGTCATCCAATCAAGATGGCCTGGTTGGATCAAATTGGTGATGACCAATGCGAGCGATGTTTCAAGAGATATTGCACCAAACGGAGCTTGATCAAGTTCCCGCATCTTTTTTTCTACAGCGTGGGGTGCATGATCCGAAGCGATCACGTCGATGGTTCCATCGGTGAGTCCAGCAATACAAGCATCCAGATGGTCGCTGTCACGCAGGGGCGGATTCATCTTGAAATTAGAATCGAACGATCGAAGTGTTTCGTCGGTGAGACTGAAGTGATGGGGACAAACTTCAGCGGTGACCCGAACACCCCGGGTTTTTGCACGCCGTATCATATCGATGCTGCCCGCTGTTGAAAGGTGCATCATGTGGATTTTTCCACCGGTCGATTCCGCAAGCGAAATGTCGCGCCCTGTCATCACATCTTCTGCTTCAGCAGGTATTCCGGGCAGGGCCAGGACCATAGAAACCAGTCCTTCATGCATCACGCCATCAGCGGTAAGTTCGGCAACTTGCGGATGATTGAGGACTGGCTTATCGAACATCAAAAGATATTCCAATGCCCGTCGCATCAATTCGGAATTTGCAACGGGAGAACTTTCATCGCTGAAAGCCACCGCCCCAGCCTCCACGAGCGTTCCCATTTCAGCGAGTTCTTCGCCAGCACGATTTTTACTGATGCATGCCATCGGATAGACATTGCAGTTGTCTGCTTCGGCTGCCTGTCGCTGAACAAATTGGACCGTTCCCTGAGAATCCATGGGTGGGTTGGTGTTCGGTGTACAGACAATCGAAGTAAACCCGCCTGCTAATGCTGCCGCCGTACCGCTGCGTATGGTCTCGTCTTCTTCGCGGCCCGGTTCCCGAAGGTGTACGTGCATGTCAATCAAGCCTGGCGCAACGATCTTTCCAGTGGCATCAATCAGACGCATTGAACCGTTGATGGGCTTTTCTTCAACTTTGACATCATACGCCGAGATGCGACCATCCTCGATCAACACATTACTCACGCGGTCCATGCCCTGGGACGGATCAATGACTCGGCCGTTTTTGATCAGGATGTTTGACATGATCTGAATGATCTAGTGGAACACAAAAAAGGGGAAGTTGGTTTTACGAGGGAGCTCCCGTGTTGGCCGCACAATAGGTTAACCAGAGCACGGCCATGCGGATCGCCAGACCATTGGTGACTTGATGGAGGATGACCGAGTGGGGACCGTCCGCAACCTCAGGGGTGATCTCCGCTCCGCGGTTAATGGGACCTGGAGCCATAATCAGGATATTCTTCTTTGCCCGTGTCATTCGTTCGCCATTCATTGCATAGAGCAGTGCATACTCGCGAACCGAAGGGAAGGGCCGCATCAACTGTCGCTCAAACTGTATTCGGAGCAGGTTCAAAACATCACAACGCGGCAGAATCGCGTCGAGGCTGTAGGCTACTTCAACGCCCAATTTTTCCCAATGTCGGGAAACAAGAGTGGAAGGCCCACAAACGATGACGTGTGCGCCGAGTTTTTGCAGGCCCCAGATATTGGATCGAGCCGTACGACTATGGGCAATGTCGCCCACGAGGGCTACTGTCAGGCCTTCAATCTGACCACGTTGTTCGCGGATGGTCATGATGTCGAGCAAACCCTGGGTAGGATGTTCATGGGCACCATCACCTGCATTGACGACGCAGCATTCGACATTCTGAGCTAAAAGGTGTGGTGTTCCAGGCGTGCGATGTCTTACGACGATGGCATCGACATTCATGGCCTCGATATTTTTAGCGGTA
>PBTE01000022.1 GCA_002726515.1 Planctomycetaceae bacterium
ACCGACTGGGACTGTGTCCTGGCGACCTGGACTGGACTGGCAGCTGACCGATTTTCTCAAAGTGGTGTACTGGCTCACATGCTCTGGTATCCGCTGGAGACGCTGGTCTGCCTGTTGCCCTGGTCCCCGCTATTAGTGATCTACTTGCGTCGCGAATTCCACCGCACTTTAGATGATTATCGACCGCTGGTCCTGTTCCTGACTTTATCCGTTCTGATCACCTACCCCAGTGTATGGTTGGCCACTGGCTCGCGCGGAAGATACTTCATGCCACTCTATCCGTGCCTAGCGATCTTGATCGGAGTCGTGGTCGATCGTGTGTTGGTGCAACAGCAAACCGCACTCCTACGCCGTGGACGTTTTCGCGTGTTACTTTACGCAACCGTTGTTACGTGTGTGGCAGGAGCCGGAGTCCTTCTGATCAGTTGTCTACCATCCACCAGATTGGAAGGACTGCGCCAGCCAGCCGGGTTAGTCGTGGCATTGATGTCCGTATCGGTTATCGTCAGCTGCCTGTTGTTGTGGGGCCTGCGATCGGTGAATCCCCGGCCGGCACAATTGGCCTTCCTGTCCTTTTGTTTCTTTGTCGGATTCTGCTACTGTGGACCCGTAATCAACTTGCAGCAGAGAAGTTGGAACAATCCCCGCCCCTCCGTCAGGAAACTACGGCAAAGCTTGCCAGCAGCAGACAGCCTGAAAAGTTTCGGTCCCGTGGATCACCGGTTTGCTTACTTCTTTGAAGACCCGATTACAGAACTTCCCTGGCCCACGGACGCAGCCCAAGTCCCGGAAGGAGTGACATACTTCTGTTACAACTGGCACCGGGGGGACACTCCACAGAACAGGTCTTCCGGCCGCGGTCGTTCCTGGAAAACCACCAGCGGAACATTGCCTTTCGAGTGGGAGTTGATCGCCAACGTGAACTGTGGCCGTGATCAGGTGGCCCCCTTCCGCACGGTGATCGTGGGACGCATTGTCAAGCCTCAAGGGACGGTAGCACGTTGGGACCCCGTTTCGGCCAGACCACAACGTTAGATTTTTCCCAGCTCTGACGGCATCAGTTTGTTGCGGTGCAGACCGAATATTGCAGGAAGCAACGACTCCCCCCCCGAACTCCTTGTTTTACCACTTGACCCCGACCTCCTGTTTGCTCTTTCTCCCGAAGGTGCTCGACGCTATAAATCTCCACCTCCTGTTTTCCCCGGCCACCAGCCGTGCAAGTACCCCGTAGGTGAATTGGACGATGAAACACCGGTTGACTGCCATTGTCCCCTGCAAGAACGAACGCCTTCACATTCGCGATTGCATTGAATCACTACTGCCAATTGCCGACGAAATCTTGGTGGCCGATTCCGGATCGACAGACGAAACACTGGATATCGTCGCTCAAATTGGTGGCTGCCGCGTTATCCAGCGCGAATACATTCACAGTGGGAACTTCAAAAACTGGGCAATTCCTCAGGCCAGTCACCAGTGGGTTTTGATCCTGGATGCTGACGAGCGTGTTACGAACGAACTGGCGGACGAAATTAGCGCCCTGCTAGAACGAGATCCGCAAAAAGATGGATACTGGGTGCATCGTCTCAACCATTTCATGGGATATCCAGTACGGCACGGAGACTGGGGAGCCGATCGAGTGCTGCGGTTGTTTCGAAAGGATGTTTCGCGCTATGTGGGCGAAACCGATCACGCTGAAGTCGTGGTTTCGACCGGCCGTGTCGGCAGTCTTAATAACCGTCTCCTGCACTTCACAACGTGGAGTTATGATCAGACCTTCACCAAACTGACTCGATATTCCACCTGGCAAGCCAAACAATGGAACGACTCGCGAAAAAAATTGGAAATTTGGAGAATGGTGTGGGGCCCCCCCCTGAGGTTTTTGCGTTCCTATGTTTTGCGTCTGGGGTTTCTGGACGGGCTGGTCGGTTTCCAAGTCTGTTTCCTTACAGCCATGTATGTCTTCCTTAAACAGGCTCGCCTGTGGGAACTGCAACGTGCGATTCCTCAACCGGACCCGATACGAACCCGGATGGGAGCAGCGACCACCGAGCCATCAACGGATCCCCATCCCAGCCAGCTCAAATCACCGGCGACCTGATTGATGAACATTGCAGTCCTGCTTCCAAATTGGATCGGCGACGCCGTGATGGCAACGCCCACGCTACGTGCCCTGCATCACCGCTTCGGTCATCACGCCAAGATCACCGGCATTATGCGACCGTTGATTGCTCAAGTGCTGGCAGGAACACCCTGGCTGGACCGGACGATCTATTACGACCATCGCTCGCGAAACCCTGACCTGAAATTGGCCCACGTGCTGCGTCAGTTGAAGTCCATGCCACTGGATACCATGCTGCTGCTACCGAATTCTTTTCGCAGTGGGCTGATGGCCTGGCTCAGTGGGGCACCACGACGAGTTGGTTACGCCCGGTACGGCCGTGGAAAATTGCTGACCGATCGCCTGCACCCCGCGCGCCACGGAAAAACCTGGATTCCAACTTCAGCCGTCAACTACTACCTCGACCTGGCATATACAATGGGTTGTCCACCAGAATCGAGGAGACCTGAACTTGCCACCTCGGCTGAAGACGAGTTAAGAGCTGATCGTGTTTGGAGAAACCTTGACCTCTGGAATGCAAGCCGAGTCATCCTGCTCAACACGGGAAGTGTACGGGGATCGGCAAAACACTGGCCGGCAGCGTACTACGTCCGACTGGCTCACAAACTGGTAGAAGACCCGCAAAACACCGTGCTCGTCATTTGCGGCCCTGCTGAACGCCAGTCGGCACTGTGGATTGAACGTGCTGCCAACCATGCACGCATCCGCAGCATGGCCCACCAGAATCTGGAACTGGGAGTTGCCAAAGCCTGCATCCGACGTAGCCAGCTAATGGTCACAACAGATAGTGGACCACGCCATATTGCCACTGCATTGGATGTGCCCGTCGTCACCATGTTCGGTCCGATCGATCCGCGCTGGAGCGAAACTTATCATCCTCAATCGATCAATTTGCTCCAGGCCGTTTCCTGTGGTCCTTGCGGGCACCACGTCTGTCCGTTCGAACACCATCGGTGCATGCAAGAGCTGAGCGTGGAGCGGGTCTACGCTGCGGTGAATCGGTTGCTGCACGAGAAACACCAACAGGTTGCATCCGCCGCGTAAAGTCTTCTAAAAGAAGAAACTACTACGGTCCCATGAGATGGTCCGCAACCTGTGCCGAGTTGACCACGCGACATTTACCTGCGACAGCTCGCACCACTTCCTGAGCCAACTGTTTGTGGTAGAAGGAGTTGACACGTCCTGAAATCAAAAGCGTGTTGGATTCGCTTTCCACGCGCAATTCGCGCAATGCGAAGATGGGACTATGCGACAAAGCGTAGTTGGCGCGAGTCTCAATTCGTTTCGAGATACTTAAGGGCATTTCGGGAAATTCCCTCCGTGGGTTCCCAATCATGGGTGCCAGGTCAGATTGGCAAACAACTTCAATTCTGTTCCGCGGGGCTGATGCTTCTGCCACGATGAGCAACAAACAATGGGCTGACCTCTCCCTTCGTTAATATTACACTCAATCTATGAAAAAGAACAGTGCGAGGTCAAGATTGCTAACGACCAATGGGCTGACCTCTCCCCCGGTTAATATTACACTCAATCTATGAAAAAGAACAGTGCGAGGTCAAGATTGCTAACGACGGTGGCTCATTGAAAGAAGCAAAACAAACCCGATCTCAGTTTCCAGAACTGAGGTGCACCCCACCGGTCAACTGATCGCTTACGAACAGAATCTGGTACTAGATTTTTCCCAGGTTTTCTAGAAACCGGAGAACTTGTTCGGAGAGTTCCAGGGGTGTCAACTCGGCCCCATCCAATGTTAATTCGGGCGCCAAGGGTGGTTCGTAAGGATCATCGATACCGGTAAAGTGCTGTATTTCTCCCGCTCTGGCGCGTTTGTAGAGGCCTTTCGGATCTCGATTTTCACAAACCGCCAGGGGAGTGTCGACGTAGACCTCGACAAAATCGCCCTGTCGCCCGGCCTTATCGAGCCGCAGACGGACCTCATCACGATCTCTACGATAAGGGCTGACAAAGGCTGTCAGTGTCACCAGGCCGGCCTGACAAAACAACTCGGCAACGGACCCGATGCGACGAATGTTCTCTTCCCGATCTTCCGCAGAAAACCCGAGCCCGAATCGTCGGGCGAAGTCGTGACCATAATGTTCTTCGAGCATGCCAGGCGCCGCATTCAGGCCGTGGCGCACATTGTCACCGTCCAGTAGAAATGTGTGTACACTTCGTTTCAAGAGTTGGCGTTCGACAAGGTTGGCAATCGTACTCTTGCCGCTGCCGCTTAAACCCGTAAACCAAACTACACATCCCTGGTGGGTCTTCAGCGCTTCACGTTCTTCACGTGAGACATTGTGTTGGTGCCACGTGACCTGAGGTTTTTCTTCCATGATTTTTCTTACAGCGGGTTAATTTAGGAATTTTAGCTGTTCCAGCCGATTCAGGACAGTCGGGTTCTGTGATTATTCCTGCGCCGCATTGCGTATTTCTGTCGTTCACCGTCCGTAGCCCCCGGACCTGTCTCGCGATGATTTTAAAAATACCAAGCCTGGATTCCACTTTCAGGAATCACCCAAACCACATAGTCTCTCAAGATCAAATTATAGTCCTCTCAACCGACCGGACATGAATGAATTTTCGCGACGAACCTCCGATTTAGTTCGTTTCGGAATGGTCTACTCTAATAAACGGCCTCGTCAGTGGATGAGTGAAGATATATAATCCCCGATCCCCAATTTGGGTAGATTTTTTTTGGCGTGATAAATTAAGTGAGGAAAAAACTCGCATGGGTCAAACGGACACCCTGCTGCAAGAGAGACCATCCCAGTCGGTGGTAACTACTGATAATTCAGCAGAGAATTTGTACGACAAATGTCAGTCCCTGGCGCGAAACTTGTGGTGGAGTTGGCATCCTGAAGTCATCAACCTTTTCCGCGATCTGGACCCCATTCGCTGGCGACAGTTGGACCACAATCCTATTGCACTATTGAAGGAATTCACTCCCGAACGGCTCGAAATGCGGTCAACTGAAATGGTGCTTTTCAGCCGCATCCATCATTCCTACCGTCAGCTCAAAGAATACGTTAGTAATTCGGCGCACACCTGGGGAGCAACACATGCAGGCGTCCTGGGAGCAATGCCTGTCGCGTATTTCTCGGCCGAATTCGGCATCCACGAGTCGGTGCCAATTTACTCGGGTGGATTGGGAGTGCTGTCGGGTGATCACATTAAGGGTGCCAGCGGTCTGGGTGTCCCTTTAGTCGCCATTGGCCTGTTTTACAGCCAAGGCTACTTCAAACAACACCTCGACCAGGATGGTTATCAAGGCGAAGAGTATCTGGAGACAAAGGTCGACAATCTGCCGATGGAGCCGGCAATCTCCACCGATGGACTTCCAGCCACGATACAGATCGAAACGCGCACGGGCCCCCTACATGCGAAAGTGTGGCTCATGCGTGTTGGCCGTGTGAACCTCTACTTGCTGGATTGTGATGTGGAGGGAAATCTTCCTGAAGACCGCGAGTTGACGAGTCGACTTTATGGCGGTGATGAACGAACTCGCATTCGTCAGGAATTGGTGCTCGGCGTGGGGGGTGTCAAGGCACTCCAATCCCTGGGCATTAGTCCGGGCGTCCATCACCTGAATGAAGGCCATAGTGCTTTTGCTCCGCTCGAAGTGATCCGTCAAGCCATGCAAGAGGATGGATTGAAATTCGATGAGGCATTGCGCGAAGTCGCGCGAAGAACAGTATTCACCACCCATACCCCCGTACCTGCCGGACATGATCGTTTCGACGGAACTTTGGTCGAAGAACACCTCGGTCCGCTTGCCGATTCGCTGGGTATTTCCAGCGAGCAGCTCATGGGACTTGGACGTGTGGAACCGCAGAACGAGAAGGAGTCGTTTTGCATGACGGTTCTGGGACTGAAACTTTCTCGTCAAGCCAATGCCGTCAGTTCACTTCACGGACATGTATCCCGTCGCATGTGGTCCCACCTCTGGCCCTGGCGCGTGGAAGAAGAGATTCCCATCGGCCACATCACTAACGGTGTTCACATCCCGAGTTGGCTAGCCTGGCAAATGAAACAGCTCTATGACAGAAACTTCGAGGCCGGCTGGATGTCACGGATGGGCGAGCCGGAAGTCTGGCAAGAGATTCATCGTGTCGACCCCGGGGAAATCTGGGAAACGCACTCGGCTCTCAAGAATTTGCTGATCGGTTTTGTTCGTCGGCGACTCAGCCGGCAATGCCGTCGCCGAGGTGAAGACGACTCCCGGGTAGAGGCCGCGCGCCGCGTTCTAGATCCCAACGTGTTAACCATCGGCTTTGCACGACGTTTCGCAACATATAAGCGGGCGGCCCTGATCTTGAGCGATCTGGACCGGTTGAACGAATTGATGAATGCCCCCCACCGCCCGGTACAATTGATCGTCTCAGGAAAAGCGCACCCTAAAGATGAACCTGGTAAAGAGCTGATCAAACAACTTGCCAATTGCCGACACGACGAGCGATTAACAAACCGCATTGTCTTTGTCGAGGACTACGACATCAACGTTGGTCGTCACCTGGTTCAAGGCGTCGATGTGTGGCTGAATAATCCCCGGCGTCCTTTGGAGGCGTCCGGCACCAGCGGTCAAAAAATCGTCCTCAACGGCGGTCTCAACATGTCAGTCCTGGACGGGTGGTGGGCGGAAGCATTTAACGGTACGAATGGTTTCGCAATCGGCAAAGGAACGCAGCACGTTGACGAGTCCGTTTCAGACGCCCGCGATGCCAAAGAAGTCTATCAGATGCTGGAAGAGAAAATCATACCGCTCTATTACGACCTGGACATCGATGGTTTGCCACGCGGCTGGATCAAGATGATGATGAATTCCATCAGTACTCTCGCTTGGCGGTTCAGTGCTCATCGCATGGTGATGGATTACACCCGTACGAGTTACGTTCCCGCAGCCGGCGGTCTGAGCTGTGACATGAACGTCGTCTGACTCGATTCACAGAATCTGGGAACCTGACAAACACCCGATCGTCTGCAGGCAGCCACCTGTCGTGAACCACCGAGACAGTCGCTCCACAAATCCTCATCATTTCCCCGGGCAGAGGGTCCCGTGGAAAAGAAATGCGACGACAAATTGAACGTTTTCCCAACGAATACGATCTAGGGTTCGCGAACTGTGATCTGGCCAATCATCGCCCAGACTGCAAAAAAAGTGAACCCGGCAATCATGTGCATGAATTCGACAGACATCACTTGGCACCATTAATTTGCGTTGACAGTGCGCTTCCGTGCCGAGAGCCGTCCATCCGTGGCTTCAGCAAGATTATCGGCCAACAAGTGGGCTCCGGGAAAGCTTTTCGCCAACGCCCCTACGACACTCACAGCCCGTCTTTTCACCAAAACCACCAACGTTTACTTTCTCCGGGTGATCCGGAAAAGAAGCGTCTCAAATCACGTGCAACCGCCTGCGGCACCACGACACCGGGCAAACATGAGTGGCCCTTGGCAAGTCATGAGAAACATGGCAACCATCGTCTTTGTGGGATTTGGAAGAATTTGCTGCAAGTCAACTCTGCCGTGAGACAGGGCAGCAGCCTCTCGGGAAACGGGATCAGGCAGGTCCTTCTTTTAGAACGGCGCCTCCGTTATACCTGTCCAACTGCCGGATCGTGAACTGATCGCTCGAAATCTGTGACCATACAAACAGGATCCCTGTAGGTTCCGGTCAACAATCGTTAAGATAAAGATAGGACGCTTCCTTTCTAATGGCACTTCTGAGCACTGGGACCCATGCCGGATTATCCCTCTCGCGGTTTGACCAACCAAGATGTTCGCATGCGTGGGTTTGCGAATCGTGCTACGCTGGAAGAGTGCTTGAAGTGGCTTGACGACCAGATTTCACCGCTCGCAGCAACAGAACTACCGCTTTGTGAAGCAGCTGATCGGGTTCTGGCTGAAGACATCATCTGTGAAATTGACGTGCCTGGATTTCGGCGCGCCATGATGGATGGCTATGCGGTTGTGGCAACGGACACTGCCGGTGCAACACCCTACAATCGTTTGCCATTGGATGTCATTGGTCATGCCTTTCCGGGACAGGAGTTTAAATCGAAAATCGAAGTTGGGCAGTGCGTGCGTATCATGACCGGTTCGCCTTTGCCCGCAGGTTCTGATGCGGTCCTCCCCGCTGAACAGACAGAAGTAGTGGGAAATAGAATTTGGATTCAAGCCGATGTATCTCCCAAGAAACACGTGGCGAGTGTGGGAGAAGACATTTCCCGGGGAACCCACGTCTTCCGGGCCGGTCGCCAACTCCGGCCACAGGATGTTGGTATCCTTTCCTCCATTGGTCGTGCAAATGTTTCCGTGGTGCGGAAACCCCGCGTGAGGATTGTGGTCACGGGCAACGAACTTCTCCCCACAGGAAGCATTCCTACAGGTTGCCAAATCACCGATGCCAACAGCCCGATGCTGGACGCGCTCTGCCGGCGAGACGGTGCACTGGTCCACAACCCGGGAATCGTACCGGACGACCCCAAGACAATCCGCACCGCGTTGCATGATCAGGCAGACGTGATCCTCGTCTCCGGCGGTTCCAGCGTCGGACAGGAAGACCACGCGCCCGTCCTGCTGGCAGAAGATGGTAATTTGGCCATTCACGGGATTGCCATTCGTCCCAGCAGCCCAGCAGGTATGGGCCGACTCGGGCAACGCCTCGTTTTTCTGCTGCCGGGAAATCCGGTCTCCTGTCTCTGTGCTTATGATTTTTTTGCTGGTCGCGCTATCCGAGTACTCGGCGGGCGCGAGCGTACCTGGCCCTATCCCAAGATTCGACTTCCGTTGTCGCGTAAACTGGTTTCCACCATCGGGCGTGTCGACTACGCGCGGGTCATCATCGCGGATAATCAGGTCGAACCGCTAGCCATCAGCGGAGCATCCGTGTTAAGCTCGACGACCCGGGCGGACGGGTTCGTCGTGATTCCTGCCAACAGCGAAGGATACGCTCCGGCTTCTGAAGTGGATGTCTTCCTTTACGATGGAGTCAGGATATTGAAAAGCGAAACGGGTTTCAGGGCGGATAATTTCTGACAACATTTTTCCGCACCTCCAGCTAAAACGCGGGAAGATGGAGGATGACTGCGACACTCGCCCATGACTTTTTCTCAACAGCAATTCTTAAACGTCATTGACCGCGATGAAGCGGAACAACGATTTCAGGCAGCAATCCAACTCGACCATGTCGGCGAAGAGACGGTGGATCTGCAAACATGTCTGGGACGCGTCCTGGCCCGGGACATCATCTCGCCGGTGGATGTTCCCTCGTTTGATCGATCCAACTACGACGGATATGCCGTAAAAGCCGCTGACACCTTTGGAGCAAGAGACGAGGATCCACGGAAATTGCGACTGCTTGCGGAAGTCATCACCACCGCGGTTGTCCCCGTCAGTGAAATTACAACCGGTTCGGCAGCCGCCATTGCCACAGGTGGCATGTTACCTCGCGGTGCTGACGCTATCGTTATGATCGAACACGCGGACCTCGATGCCGATCGGATCGTCGCTCGCAAAGCGGTGACAGCCGGTTTTGGAATCACCTTTGCGGGAACCGACATTTCGGCGGGTGAAACAGTATTACGCCGCGGCGAATTACTCACCAGCCGAGAGACGGGAGTCCTGGCCGCCGTTGGCACCCATACGGTTCCCGTTCTTCTCCGACCTCGAGTTGCAATCATCTCCACCGGCGATGAAATCATCGATCCGACGGAAGCCATGAAGCCGGGATTGGTGTACGATTCGAACGCGCGCATCCTGGCCGACGCCGTACGTGAACTGGGTGGTGAACCGGTCTCCTTAGGGATCGTGCATGACAACGAGATACAATTGGAGGAAGTCGTTCGTCGCGCACTGGACTCCTGTCATGTCGTGCTACTTTCGGGTGGAACAAGCAAAGGAGCTGGCGACTTGTCTTACAAAGTGATCCGCCAGTTGAAGGATCCTGGAATTGTCGCTCATGGAGTTTCTCTGAAACCCGGCAAGCCGATTTGTTTGGCGGCCACGCAAGGAAAACCGGTCGTGATTCTGCCCGGTTTTCCCACTTCGGCAATTTTCACTTTTCACGAGTTTGTGGCACCCGTCATCTCTCGCCTGGCAGGTCGCGCCCAACAGCGGCCAGCAACCGCAGCCGCCCGAATGGCTGTCCGTGTCAATTCCGAGATCGGCCGGACGGAATACTTGCTCGTCGGGCTTGTACAGCGCGACACAGAAACAGCAGAAGGAGTTGAACTGAGCGCCTACCCTATGGGAAAAGGATCGGGATCGGTGACCACGTTCAGCCGCGCGGATGGGTTCATCACCATCGGTCAGCACGACGAGATCGTGCCGGCCGGGGCGAATGTTAACGTGTGCCTGTTGGGCAGGGAAACACGTGTCGCCGATCTCGTCGTCATCGGAAGCCACTGTGTAGGACTCGATATTCTACTGGGCCAGTTGCAGGATGCCGGTTTCCACACCAAATTCCTGGCAGTCGGTTCGACCGCCGGCCTCGAAGCTGCCCGGCGAGGTGAATGCGATCTGGCGGGCATCCATCTGCTGGATGCGAAATCGGGAACCTATAACCGTCCTTTCATCACTGAGGATTTGACATTCGTTGCCGGCTATCGTCGACAACAAGGGGTAGTGTTCCGTCCGGGGGACACGCGATTCTCAGGAAAATCAGCCGTCCAAGCCATCCAAGACGCGGCGGGAGACGAGAATTGTGTGATGATCAACCGCAACCGGGGGAGCGGAACACGGATCCTGATCGATCAGGCCCTCGCTGGTAGTGAGCCCGCCGGTTACGCCGTACAGGCTCGCAATCACAATGCGGTCGCAGCCGCCATCTCTCAAAACCGAGCGGACTGGGGAGTGGCCATTCAATCGGTGGCGGAACATCAACAATTGGGTTTTCTGCCGTTGGCTGACGAACAGTATGACTTCGTATCACCTGTCGCGCGGAGCGGCCGTAGTGCCGTAGTGGCCTTTCAGCAACTGCTCAACGACCCGGGATTGCGGGAACAGCTGACAGCAATGGGGTTGCGACAGGATCTTGCAGGTCAGACTTCCTGACACTGTCTCCGAACCAATGCCGGAATCCCGGCACCGGGTTCAACTCGCGCATGGCTGTTCACCGGATTGGCACGCGCTATCAGGGACGGAGCAGGATCTCTCCGCGACCGCCTTCAATCAGATCACCATGATAAACGTCGTAAGCGGTGGCAAAGAGTTCTTCGGGAATCTCGAAACCTTGCCGCACAACGTCTCGCAACAACATCGTCATCACACCGGGCTGATAACGACAACCGAAGCGAAAACTGGGAAGCAGTCTTGGCTGCTCCTCGCCCAACAAACCAATGGTCCCGCGTCGCATACCGGCTCCGTGCCGAATCCCACAGTTACCCAGAACCAGAATCGTGCCGGCCAGCATGTTGAACCCCACCAGGTCACCCGCATCACCACCCACCACCACCAGCCCACGTCGCATCGTGTGCCCCAATTCATTCCCCACACCGCCACGAATCAGGATCGTGCCGTTGGACATCCCCCTGGAACTTCCTCGATAAGCGGCGCCCACCAAATGCCCTGCGCTACCCTGCACGTGGATTCGACCACCTTTCATTTCTCCACCCACCCAATCACCCGCATTGCCCTTCACTTCAATTTTTCCGCCGCGCATCTCGCTGCCCACGTGTCTCCCGGCATTTCCGTGTACGACAACGTTTCCCGAACTCATTTTGGCGCCGATCCAATGCACGCCCGACAGGTCCCCATGCCAGTCAATCTGGCCGTCAGAAGGATCTCCCGAAACTTCAAATATTTCAGCCAAGGCCATCTTTCGATTCCCGTGAAACGCGGTCAACTGCTGTATGTCGTCCAACGACATCTCGCGGACGGCATCCGGAGTCACCCCTTCGACTTCCACGGGTACATTGGTCTGCATCTTCAAGCGGACTTGGAGAGACATAAGTTTCCAAGGAGATGAAAAAGACCAGAGTTACCAACCATGAAACTGCAAAATGATCCAAGCTCAGGACGAACGGACCACGGCTGGTCCTCTGGTGATCTATAATCGGCTGTAGTATGTTCTTGCCAGCGGCGTATCCGGCCACCAGTATCCAGCATCCCCCCCTTGGTATCAAGCGACCTGATCATGAAATGTAGTGGCATTGTCCTGTGTGGCGGGCAAAGCAGCCGAATGGGATATCCCAAGGCCTGGCTTCCTTTTGGAACTGAATTCCTGTTGCAGCGCGTGACACGTCTGTTGACCGAGGTTGTCGACCCGGTGGTGGTCGTTGCAGCACCTGACCAGAAGCTGCCTGAGCTATCGTCACAGGTCCTCTTGGCCCGCGACCGTCGCGGCGGGCAAGGCCCGCTGGAAGGACTGTACGTCGGATTGACCACTCTAGGAGGTGACTGTGATGCGGCCTTTGTGACCAGTTGCGACGTTCCTTTTCTAGCCCCTGCCTGGATACGCAAAATGGTCCAATTGCTGGAAGGCTACGACATCGCGGTGCCCCGGGATGACCATTACCACCATCCACTGGCCGCGATTTACCGCGTCTCTGTCATCGAGCACATAGAGCACTTATTTGCCATGGAACAGCTGAGACCCCGGTTTCTCTTTTCCAAGGTCAACACGCGCGAAGTTTCTACCGACATTTTGCGGGAGATCGATCCTTCGCTGGCTACGCTCAAAAATCTCAATCGGCCGGAAGAATACTTCGACGCGTTAAAACTCGCCGGACTCGACATCGATCCCGCCATCGAGAAATTGCTCGTCTCGCCGGATCGAGAACAATCCTAGTCTCCGTGCGAATCCGGCCCGGGCACATCGTCTCCTGCAGATGTTTCCAGATTCCTGCACGGGATTTGCTCGGATTCCTGGAGATAGTGATCGGAAACGGGGTAATTGCGAAAGCGGATGGAATAATATTGCTCGAACCAATCCGCAATATCGGGTTCGATGTCCGGATCATAATCCGGACGAACATGCAGGGTTTTCCCTAGATGCTCCTCGCGAATATCCCCTTCCTCTGCCAGTATCTTGCCTGCCTTGATCACGTACCTTGGCAACTCGAACATTATTTCCTTGTTTTCATGTGGCGTGTAAATGGTGATATCGGCATCCGCACCAGGACCAAGATGACCCTTGTGATGAAGACCCAGAATTCTGGCTGGAGCGGCGCGGGTTACGATACAAATCTCACCCAGTGTATATTCCCGGTCAAGGTCGGCGAGAATGCTACGCTGGCGCACCTGAGGGTGCACCGTTTTGAGTATGTCTTGCCGATAGGTGCGATCCATCAACAAACGGATGATTTGCGGGTAGGCCAGGAAGGAACCTCCGTTGGGGTGATCGGTACTCATCACCACCCGCCAAGGGTCCTGGATCAATAAGTACCACTCCAGACCAATCGCCCACTGGAGCGAATGCACGAGACTTTTGTTGCGATACTGAATCGGTGCGATTCCGCACCCCGACTCCATCTCGATGTCGGCACTAAACCATTTGGTACCGTACACGTTTGACAGGAAGTAACCGAGCGGGCCATCTCCCGTCATACTTGTCGTTTCGCCAAACAATACCTGACCCACATCGACAGTCAAATTTTCGTGCGCATTCACATAATCTGCCAATTCCACCGCCTTGGAGTTGAACGTGTTTTCATCCCCTTCGCCACCACCGTAACTGTGAAACTGGATGTGCGTCAGATGCCCACGGTGTCCCTCCAGCGCCCGCATCGTTTCCAGGGTCGTCTGCCAGTTACCCGGCATTCCCAGATTGTTGCAATGGACGTGGACCGCGTGCGGCAACCCCAATCGATCCACGGAATGCGCAACTTCGCGAATAATCTGCCGCGGCGTGACCCCAAAATGATCGACCGGTTCGTCCAACCCCGACACGTTACCTGCCTGATGATGCTTCCAGACTTCCACACCCCCGGGATTCACTAATTTCGCGGCGTAGCCCTTAGCCGCCCCCAGAAGCCAACCGACAAAAGCTTGCAGTCGTTCCAGTTCCTGATTTTGAATCGAATTCATCACATAGTGATTGTTCCCCATCAAGACATAAAAGCCTTTATCAATACATGGCGTATCTTCGAACTCTTCGTGGGCGTGTCGGGCCGATAGAGGAGGAACGGCAGCGTCAAAAGCTGTCGTATACCCCAGTCCCAAGTACTTGTAGCCTGTAGCAAAGGTACTGGGAACGCTCCCCATGGATCCACTGTGAGTGCTCGCCGTGCGTCGAACCGGCGTATCGCGCCGCTTTTCTTCGGGGCGCATTTTTCGCGCCGTGTTCACTTTGGGCCCGGCAATGTGGCAATGCATGTCCACCCCGCCCGGCATCACTACCAATCCTGCCGCGTTTAAATGGCGTACTGGTTTCTCATCAGGGTGACTGGGATTTTCTACGATCCGTCCGTTGTGAACCCACAAGTCGCGTACCTGGCCGTCCAGCCCGTTGGCAGGATCGTAAACGTATCCGCCCGAAATCTTGAGGTCTATCATGGAGTTCGTCGAACTTCGAGGTTTTTAGTGCAACCTGCCATTTGCCATTGTTCCGCTCTATGATGCAGTCCCGGCCAGAAGAAGGCAAGGAGGCAGCAGACGGGTTGTTATCTGATGATGATTCAGGGATAAGTAACTTGTTGACCCTGACTGAGGCCGGGGAATACCGACTGGGACGCAGGTGCCCCCTAACAGATTTTTCTTCACGCGATGACCGAATCCAATCCTGTTTACAAAGCAGTAGAGCGTATCGATCAGGCCAGGCGTTACACACTAGAACTCATCCGTGACGTTGACGACTCCGACTGGTTTTGTGAACCAATGCCGGGAACCACGCATCTTGCCTGGCAGTTGGGACATCTGGCCATGGCCGAGTATGCCTTGGCCCTCATGCGAGTTCGCGATGCGCAGCCCGGCGACCGTGATATCATCTCACGTGATTTCCGCCGTCATTTTTTCAAAGGAAGCAAGCCCGAACCCTCCGGCAATCCTTCACCGGATGAGATCCGCACCGTCTTCAATGCGGTGCACGCACAGGTCATGCAGGAAGTACCCTCCTTGGATCCAGCCAGTCTGACCAATGCGCTGGCAGCACCACATCCCATGTTTGATACCAAACTGGGTGCTCTTGAATTTTGTGCTGATCACGAATTTCTCCACGCAGGACAAATTGGTCTTCTGCGGCGCCTGCTGGGAAAAAAACCGCTGCGATAGAGTGAATTTTTAAACGTCGATGCCACACAACAGAGTCGGTGAAGAAATCGCTGCAACACATACGGGACCGCAAACCTGCAGAGGAGGGGTGCCAGCGGTCCACAAGCTACCATTCGCTTAAGAATCTGCGCGGATCATCTGTCGATTCAGTTCCCGCACACGTCGTTCTATCCCTTGAAGAATCTCCAAATCGCTGGGATGGGATGATTCGAAAGCCGGCCGCAGCGGGATGGGTATGTCGTCCATTCGATAGACCGTGCCCGGAACATTGATGCCGTAGGTAGCCACGGTGAAGGCCACTGCGGCGGAGCGAGTCGTCGGAGTTTCTTTAGGGTCCATGGCAACATAAGGAATCGACGCCAGATGCTGGCGAGCCGGTTGGCTGAAATTGGCCATGGGATCACTGGCGATGATCATCGCAGCATCAGCTTCACCACGCGCCAGCACATCGGCCGCGGTATACTCTCCCGGATTGAAGCGAGGGTAACCCCTCGCCAAATTGACACCAAAAGGATATCCCGTCCGCCAGGAAACGACATTGTCCGCGCCGCTAACATTCCCATGACCCCGATTCGCTTTGCAGACAAACCTCGTGTAGCGATTCATGTCCCGCGTGAGGGTTAATAGGGCTTCGCTGTTGGCATGTTTTCCACGGGTCATTGTCAGTCCCATACCGAAGAAAATAACACCAAACTTGGCTGCTTTCATACGGTCCATCAGGTCTTGCCACAAGGAGAGCGGGTTCCCTGTTTCCTGTTCCACTTCAACCGGGTCGAGGTCGATGCCCTGCGCCAAAGCCCTCAGCGTCCACAAGGCTTCGAAATCTTTACGCGGCTTGATCTGTATGAAAATGTCAGCCGCCCTGGCACTCTTGGTCTTGCGGACATCGACGATCACACAAGTCCGGTCCTTTCGACCGTTGGGCAAAAACATACCTTTGGGCATCAGGCTGTACTTCGTGAAATGACGGGGATGACTTTCAGCCGGATTGCTGCCCCAAAACATGATCAGGTCACCCCGGTTGCGAACTTCACCTAATGAACAGGTCGCCTCCCCGACTCCCTGAAAGGCCATTCCTGACGGCCCATGGCAGACACTCGTGGTCGTGTCGATGTTACCACCGATCCAGTCGCCAATTCCCACCGCAACTCGCTGTGCCTCGGTCGTGGTGTCACTCAAGCCATAGATCAATGGATATCTGGCACGAGTAAGAATCTGCGCAGCCCGTTCAACGCCTTCCTCGACCGGAGCGGGACGACCTTCGACAAAACAATCCGGGCGGGTATCGACCCCGTGATTCAAAAACCAGCCATTGCCCAGTACACAGGCGCGCTTCGCCTCTAGAATTTCATGCCCCTGGACTTTGAGGTCAATATCGTCGCAGACACACCCGCAAAATGTGCAAGTAGCGTCTTTGACAATTTTTATTTCTTCGGGTGAGGAAACCTGGTTGGATTCGATCACGCTTATTTCAAAACCTCCAGTTGCACATCGATTCCCTTACTGGTGGGCATTCCAGAACCATGGGTATCACCCCCCATCAAGCGACTTGAAAGATCTCCGTAGGCAATGAACAACAAACCTGCGGGAAGTTCATCCGTCCTGGCGGGGATAATGCAGACCTCAACCTGACCATCTTCGCTCGTCAATCGTACCCGGTCACCTTTCTTCAAATCGAGCCTCTGCATGTCACTCGGTGCCATCTGCAGACTTTGAATCTCCTCCTGATAATTCGATTCAAATTTACCTTCACTGATGCCAACACCTTGGCGGCTTGTTCGACCTGGTATTAAGATGAATTCTTCAGTCGCCACTGCACAAACCGTTTCAAACCTAAGTAGCCAATCCAGCGTCAAGCTCGTGACACTGCCGCATTTTAATCCATCTTACTGTCTGCAACCCTGTTCTGAAAGACGCACCGAAAAGGCCGCTGCGTTGACGGGGTTCACCAAACTTTACCTGCGCACACGGTTGCAGTCGCTCGCAATCCATTCTGGCTTTGTGGTTTTTTTCGTATCATCCTCTTTGCACAAACAACAGATACCGGAAAAGGAAAATCTCGAATCAACACTAGCGTCTGCCAACACAAAATCTGTTGACCACTTCATCCGTCGTTGCCAACCGGCCACGCCACTTTCAAAACCGCACCCGGGGATGCCGGCTAAACGAAGGTGTCGTAATCGTTTACGACATTCCCTAACTCCAAAGCTGCGCTGCCCAGTGAACCAACCAGGTACGGTTTGCTCGCATCCGGTTTGCACAACCTTTCGCTACAGATTGAAAAACCAGGGGGATAACATCAAAATGAGCAAGCTTTTTTCACAGTCGGGCCAACGATTATTCTGAAACCTTCAATGCTTCACAACGAGGAAATTAAGACCATGGCAGCCAGCCAAGATGACTCAATCGCTCGACGCCGATTCCTCAAGGTCGCGGCGGCCGGAACGGCCACCAGTCTTGCCGCACCCTACGTGGTGACGGCTCGCAAAACAGACTCACAAGTCATTGTCGGGGAAGGTGATTATCGATTTGAGGTCATCCATCAATGGCCCCAGCTACCTGAAAAATTCAGCTGGCAAACCACCCATAATGTGGCTGTCGATAAGAATGGGTTTTTGTATGTGATTCATCAGGGCTGGCTGGAGCAGCCGGAGCATCCCTCGATCTTTGTCTTTGATCCCGAAGGGCGTTACGTGCGCTCGTTCGGCAGTCAGTTTCAAGGCGGAGGACATGGAATCGAAGTGCACGAAGAAGACGGCCAAGAGTTCCTGTACGTTTGCGCCTACAAGGACATCAAAGCGTTCGCCAAGTTGGATTTGTACGGCGAGACGGTATGGTTTCGACATGCACCCATGGAAACAGGCTTGTACGCGGTAGGTGAAGACACGAATCCTCAGAATGTCTGGGGACGTGACCGCTTTCTGCCAACCAATATGGCTTTCCTGCCGGATGGCGATGTCCTCCTGTCTGACGGCTACGGTTCATATTTTATCCACCGCTATGACACCGAGGGCAACTGGAAATCGTGTTTCGGTGGGCCGGGCGACGGACAGGGAAAGTTTAACCTGCCACACGGAGTCTGGGTCGATGACCGCCCGGGTCGCGAGCCCCAACTGGTTGTCATGGACCGGCTGCACCACACTCTGCAATACCTGACGTTGGAGGGAGAACACCTGCGAACTCAACATGGATACGGTTTACCTGCCAATGCCGACAGCTACCAAGATTTAATCGTGGTACCCGAATTGTATGCACGAGTTTCGATTTTGGATGGTGACAACCAGATTGTGGCGCGCCTGGGTGATGGCTCGAAGCGTATCCGAGCTGACGAGAAATTTAAAATTCGTACCGATGCCAACCTCTGGAGTGCGGGTCGCTTCGTTCATCCACATGACGCCTGCTTCGACAACGAAGGGAACATTTTCGTTGCCGAATGGGTCGGAACCGGTCGAGTTAGCAAGTTAAAGCGACTTGGCTGATGAGGTGTTGGAGCTTTTAGACGTGACTCTCAGTGGTGGCAGCGACTCCCAATCCGCGATCGAAAACATCTTGTCTCGTTTCACGACCACAGCATCCCGGGCACCTCGGTGCAAGAATATTTTTTGGCCACCGGTAATACCAGGTTCCATTGACGATTGCTCATGTTTTTAACTCCTTCCGACAAGTTCGTTGATGTTCCCACGTTCGTCAGCCATCTCCAGTGCAGTCTCGAGGGGGATCGTTACGAACCGGACCGGCTGTATAACTTGTCACGAGCGGGCAAGCCCCTGCTGGTCCGCTACGATCTGGCTGCCCTCGGCAAAACGCTCCGCAAAGAAGAACTCGCTCAGCGGCCATGGGGAATGTGGCGGTATCGAGAGTTCTTACCCGTGCGAAGAACGGAAAACGTCGTCAGTTTGGGAGAGGTTTGTACGCCTCTCGTCGATTGCCCGCAGCTGGCAAAAAAGCTTGGCAGCGAGAACCTGGCCATCAAGGACGAGGGCAGACTGCCAACCGGTTCGTTCAAGGCCCGTGGACTGGCAGTAGCGGTGTCGATGGCCAAAGAGTTGGGTCTGAACAAACTGGCCATGCCCACCAATGGCAATGCGGGCGCGGCCCTGGCCGCTTACGCTCGCCGTGCTGGCATGGAAGCTTATATCTTTTGCCCGGAAGATACCCCCGAAATCAACGTGCGGGAAATTGCCGCTCAGGGCGCGCATCTCCAACTGGTTAAGGGGTTGATCCATCACTGTGGAAAACTGGTTGCCGAGGGACGGGACGCCCACGGCTGGTTCGATGTTTCCACACTCAAAGAGCCCTATCGTATCGAAGGAAAAAAAACGATGGGGCTGGAGTTGGCCGATCAACTCGGTTGGAATTTACCGGATGTCATCTTTTACCCAACGGGTGGCGGCACGGGCTTGATCGGCATGTGGAAAGCATTCGACGAATTGGAGGAAATCGGGTGGTTAGGACCGCGACGGCCACGCATGATCGCCGTACAGGCCAGCGGCTGTGCACCTCTGGTCCAAGCCTATGAGCAAGGTACCGAACATGCAGCAGAATGGCAGAATGCGCATACCGTGGCTGCGGGAATCCGTGTCCCGGTAGCCCTGGGCGACTTCCTGATCCTCCGCGCTGTCCGGGAATCAAACGGTTTCGCCATCGCCGTCGATGATCATCAGATCCTCACCGCCCGGGATGAAGTGGCAAAGGAGGAGGGACTGCTGCTCTGCCCGGAAGGCGCGGCCACGTTTGCGGCCTACCAACAATCCTTGAAAGATGGGCGTATCAAGCCGCAAGAGTCAGTGGTCCTGTTCAACTGCGCAACCGGACTCAAATACCCGCTGCCTGCACCATCCGGCTAAACCTTTCGAGCAGCCAGATAAGTTCCCGCCGCCTGCAGGGAAATCATATCGAGGGAACGCCTTCCACGCGATGAACACGACCGGTTCGAACCAGCTACAAGCACCGGACTGGCAGTCTTTCCGGGCCCTTGAAAGAAGAAAGGTGTAAAGTACTGAGGTTCTCCCGCTCAATCGGGTGATTGATCAAGGCTGTGGGAAAATCAATCGCCGGGGCAGTGCCCTGACTCGTCGTATCCCATTTCTTGCTCTTGCTGAGGACTGAGATAACCTTCCCGGGTCCATCCGCGCAACTGGTTATAAGATTCAATCAACTCGCCCAGCCTTGATTGAGAAATCTTTGTTTGCCGGTCATCGTCGAGTGCCTCCTGAAAGAAACGGGCCGGCAACGTGTCCTCGCAGGGATGCCAACCGGCGCGAATATTGAAAAGTTTTTTCGCCGAAACCATGTGCGATGCGCAGGACTTCAATTCACTGGCCGTCACGTCCCAGCCCGTGATCAACTGAAGCATGTGGGCCGCTTCCTGATAAAAATCCTGAAAGACACCACGCAAAAACTTGCACAGAATCAATGAGTCCATCAGCGCCGCCTTGTCCTCGGTCTCAATTGCCAGTGCGGCTGACCCCTCTTGCAGGTTACGACGATCCACCCGTTCAGAAAAATCCACTTCGTAGGCGCTGGAACGGTTGTGGTCAGCACCCCGCGTACCCACGGCAAATCCCAGGGCCATCGTCTGCAGCGCGCGAGGTTCATAACCTGGAATCTCCAGGCCTTTCACCTGCGGGGCAAACACAAGCGAGTCCTGACCGACCCAGGCGGCCATCCGTCGACTTCCTTCTGCCAGTTGGTCACCGATCTCGCGGCGATTAGCAATCCAGTCGATGGCGCGCCAGAGAGCTTCACTGTCGCCAAATCGAAGCCAGGGAACATCCAGGAGCCCTCGTTGCACACATTCCATGGCAAAGGCAATCGTGCCGCCTGTGCTAACAGTATCTAAGCCATACTGGTCGCACATCCGGGATGCTTTGAGTACGGCGTGCCCATCCTCGATTCCACACAGCGGACCTAAAGCGAACACGTTCTCGTATTCCAGGCGTACACTTTCACTATCGGTGGCTGGATCTTCTTCCAGAGAGTATCGATGTTCACAACCAATCGTGCAGGCGCTGCAATAGGCCCGATCCGTGACACGTTTCACCGCTAACGTTTCAGGAGCCAGTTGATCGGCTGCTGCAAACGAACCCTGTTGGAAATTCCTCGTCGGCAGAGCATGCAACCGATTGAAAACGAGCATGTTCGAGGTCGTTCCCAGTTCTCGATACTTGACCGTCTCCGGTCCCAGGGAACGCCGGGCCAGATCTTTGGCGTACGCGTTGAGCCGGTCAGCGTCGGCCCAGGTTGTCATTTGTGACCCCCGTACGGCAATGGCTTTCAGATTCTTCGCGCCCATTACAGCCCCAGAGCCACCTCGACCCGCGTGACGTCCTGCATGTGAGATCGTGGCGTAGCGCACCAGGTTTTCTCCTGCCGGGCCAATGCTGGCAATCTGCCAGTCGTCACCCAGTTGCTCCCGTAACATGCGTTCCGTCTGGTTCGTCCCCTGTCCAGCTAACCCCCGCACAGGCAGAAGTTCAAAACGGCCGTCATTGAGCAGGAGAACCGAATTCTGTCGTGCTCGCCCCACCAGCACCAAGGCATCACAACCAGATTGCTTACCCGCCATTGCAAATCCGCTGCTTGCCAGGGAATCATTGATGCGATCCGTAAGCGGGCTTTTACTCACCACCGCGAACTTGGCCGAGGTTGTCAGTGGACTTCCCACTAAAGGACTGAAGGCAAAAACAAGGGCAGATTCTCGAGCCAGGGGCTCATGAGTCGCCGCATTTTCACGCAACAGGAGATGAGTGCCCAGGCCACTGCCCCCCACGTAACGACGTAGCACTTCGGTTCCAAGCGGAACCCGGGTGACCTGCTCGGTTTCTAAGTCAATTCTCAGATAGTGGCCGTGATAGCCGAAGTGAGACAAGCGAGACGACTCCGTCAATTTAAATGGCCAAGCTTGCTGTGGCAGACAAGCGCCGACGGCCGATCGCTGCTGAAACAGCTACTAGCCACCAGAATCGGCCGACATGACCAACAACGATTCCCCCGCCCTGATCTTTGTGTCGGGTGACCGAACAAACGTCTTTCCTCCTATGCTGGCGATATATCCTGTCTGCAGTCGCCGCCCCTCGAAACATTCCTCTGCCAAATCTGGAAAGAGCTTTGTCAATTGCAGGACTATATTCCCCAGGCAAGTCGATTCTTCACACACTTCCAATTTGACAACCGCCTGGCCGGCACGCTGACGAGGAATGCCAAACAATTCCACGAGTACGAACATGGTCAAGTTACACAACCAATCGTCATGGTCGCCAACGCAGCCGCAACGTAAACTGTCACGATTCCTACAAACACCCAACGAGAAACAGGTTCCTCAATATCAAGTTGAGACAAAGCAAAAAGTAACACCATCACAAGGCACCCCACAAGAAACACAAACACTCCCTGTGGTAATATTTTTGCACCAGCCAAACCTACTGAGGCAAAAGTGATAATTATCAGCATTTGCCGTAAAGAAAACTGGAGTTTCATACGCCCTTTGGCGGCGGACTCCTGCAAAGGTGGAGGATTCTTCGCCCGTTTCACCAGTTCAGGGTCCAACATAGACACCAGGACCTCGTCGGGCGACTTCGCATGCGGCGGCGCTAACGTGTACTCTTCACCCTCGTCCTCCCCTTCAAACCCCGGCCCTCCGGCAGGAATTTCCTCATCGGTTTGCTTTCCGGAACCTTTGTCGCACAAGTCCATGGCTGAATGATGGGTGGTTCGTAGTCTCGGATGTAGTCGGTAGACTGTTAACCTGTATGTTACATTACAAAACAAGCCCACACGAGCCTTCTTGTGAATATCCTGCTGTGCCCCATGGGAAGTTCTGGCGACGTCCATCCGTTTATAGGTTTGGGAGTGGCCCTGGCCGCACGAGGCCACCGGGTGCGCCTGATCGTGAATGAGTACTTTAAAGATCTCGTACGTCGGGTCGGCTTGGAATACATCGAGTTCTCCACGGCAGAAGATTTCATGGAACTCGCCGACCATCCGGCTCTCTGGCATCCCCGGCGCGCTTTCTTTTACATTGCGCAGCACGGCATTTTAAAATGGATGCGGCGGCAGTACGAGATTATTCGGGAAAACCAAATTCCGGGAGACACAGTGGTGGTCGCGTCCTGCCTCGGTTTCGGCGCCCGGATTGCCCAGGAGCACCTGGGGATTCCGTTGATCTCCGCACACTTGCAACCGTTTGTTCTCTGGAGCAGTTATTCCACTCCACGTCACTCCACGATTCCTTTTATGCATTTTTTGCCAAGACACCTCAAGGACGCGTTTTTTTGGACCGGCGAGAAATTTGTTATCGACCCTTTCGTGTGTCCAAAGACCAATGCATTCCGGAGAGAACTCGGTCTACCACCCATGAAGAGAGCATTTGGGCGTTGGATCCATTCACCCCTGGCGACTCTCTGCTTGTTTCCCGAGTGGTACGCTGATTGCCAGCCTGACTGGCCACGCAATACTTACACGACAGGCTTTCCGCTGTGGGACGAGCGAAACGTTACAGCCCTGCCACCCCAGCTGAATGATTTCTTGAACCATCAGGAGCCTCCCATTGTTTTTACACCAGGTTCTGCTGTGCTGCACGGCCAAGATTTTTTTCGTGCTGCGGTCGAAGCTACCCAACGTCTGGGGAAAAGTGCCATCCTATTGACAAGATTTCCTGAACAGCTTCCGCGATCACTACCTGATACAATCCGCCATTTTGACTACATCCCCTTCAGTCAGGTGCTGCCGCGGGCAGCCGCCCTCGTCCACCACGGTGGGATTGGTTCCACGGCTCAAGCAATGGCGGCCGGCATACCACAACTGATGATGCCGATGGCTCATGATCAACCGGACAACGCCTACCGTGTGAAAAAAATGCACATTGGCGATTGGTTGTTGCCCAGACATTTTAGTGGTCGGCGGGTCGCCGGGAAACTATCACGGTTGTTAAACTCGCCCCAGATCGGACAACATTGCCGCAAGATACAGGAACACTTTCGAGACGCCGATCCGATGAGCCAGGCGTGTGATGTGATCGAAAAAGCGATTCGTTAAATCCGCTCATTACAGGAAAGCCGGGTGCCGAAACAGCACCATGAATCCTGCTACGACCTGTCAGATAATTGTTTCCGCAGATCCTCAACGTCCTGCCGAAGGCTCGCTAATTCCTGGCGAAGTTGAGCGACTTCACCCCGCAACTGTTGGACGTCTTTTGTTTCGGAATTCTCGATCCCTGTGAGAACAGGCCTTGTGTCGGCCACCGGTGCGATTCTCTCGGGAAGGGGATGTGGAGAAGCAGATTCGCCTGGCACCGGGGCGCTGTTTCCATGCTCTGCGCGCACTCGCTCCAACTCGCGTTCGGGATATAAACCGTGCGTCACCACCTGTCCGCGACCCTCAACCGACAATGGCACCACCAACCCTTTGGAAATCAATTCCTTTAAGATCGGACGAAGCACACCCAAGTCGGCAATGTCCGCCATACGGGCAGCACGGCCACGGAGTTCACCGATCGTTTGCGGGCCCCGCAGGAGCAATTCGGTCACAACCGCCAGGCCGTGTCCTTCGACTCCCAACCAGTCTCTCATGTAGTGCCGATACTTGGTCACCCGTCCGCTACCCTGGACCACTCCCACAGCCCCTTTTTCCCTTAAACTCTCGAGTACCTCTTCCACGTCTTCACCACTCAGTCCCATCTGAGGTGAACGGTTACTCTTCTGGTTGCAGCCGGTCACTAAACCGTTGAGGGAAAGAGGGTAGGAATCCGGAGTCGTTTTTGCCTTCTCTACCAGGACTCCAGCCACACGTCGCTCGACGGCCGTCAGTGGCTGCCAGGAGGGTGCGGTCTCGACCTTTGCATCACCGCCGTGCTCACGGACCTCACTCATCGTCGCTCCTTAGTGTATATTCGAACCATCGGGTTGGCGCTCACCGATTACCGTCAGCTTCAGGCTTGCCTTGCCAGCAGTCTTCCGGCAAACGGCACTGGCTCCTGATTTTGTCGTGATCGGGACAACATTGTCAATAAAGGATTGACTGCAATACCACAGCACCAAGAATCGCAAGGTTGACACGGTTGGTTTCCCAGGCTGTCAAATGAACTGGGTTGCATTTTCCGTGACAGGAATCGAAGGCATAAATGTGTTTTTCAATAAAATTTCAACACCACCACATGCCAACTTCCGCCCCCGCCGAGCGGGTGGGCAAACCGGGCCCCAGACAGGATGATTGTATGAATTGCCTAGTCGGAGTACCCCATGACGATCAATCTGGCCGGATTTCAGTCTTGTGATGTGCGCGGCGTTTACGGATCTCAGGCGGACGCTCCCATCAGCCCGCTACATTTCTATCTCCTTGGCAGATCGCTGGACCAAGTCGTGCCTGCAGGCCAGTCAGTGCTGATTGCCGGCGATGGACGTGACTCAACCAAGGTTCTACTGGCTGCGTTCCAAACCGGATTGGCAAGAACATGCCTGAATCTCGGGACCGAGGTCCCCACACCCTTGGCCTACTTCGCAAAGCAACAGCGAAAAGCTAGCACTTCGGCGATCGTCACAGCATCGCACCAACCTGCCCCGTTCAATGGAATCAAGATCCAGGTAGGTGATATGCCCGCCCAACCGGGGCTAATCGCCTGTCTACGTGACCACGTAAAAAAAGAATTCCAAAAGGGCGCCCGCCCACCCGTTCCACTGCCGCTACCTTTGCCTGATATCTCCATCTGTCGACAGCTGTGGATTCAGTATCGAGACAGCCTGACGCGCCTCTGTCCAGAGTTGCCAAACATGTCGATTGTTGTCGATTGCATGCACGGTTGCTACTCGGGCTATGCCCGCGAAGCTTTAGAGGCAGCCAATTTCCATGTCCACACCCTGCGTGACAAAACAAAGGGAAACTTCAATTCGATCCGTCCCGATCCGTCGGAAGACAAAAACCTGTCAGATCTTCAGTCAGCCGTTGCGCAGAAGAAAGCCAGTCTGGGAGTTGGACTGGACGGCGACGGTGATCGGGCTCGGTTCGTGGATGAGAATGGGCACCTGGTTGACAATGGAACGATGCTTGTTTTATTTGCGAGTTACCTGTTGGAAACCAATGAGTCGATGGACAGGACAACCGTGGTCTACGACCAAAAGACTCGTCGTGCCGTTGTTCATGCACTCCGCGCCGCGGGAAGCACACCGGTGAGAGAAAAATCCGGCCACACATTTTTGCGCAGCCGGATGCTCACGGAAAATGCGCTCTTGGGCGGAGAAAATTCCGGGCATTTTTTTTGGGGTGGCCGCAACATTGGTCCCGTAGATTCCGGCGACTGTGGGTTACTTGCCATTTTCATCGTGGCGCGGATGCTCGCTCACTACCAATGTTCCCTCGGTCAACTGGCTAGTCGTGTGCCAGCTTCACCTTTTTACACGGGAGACATTCGAGGGCTGTATTTTCCGCACGACCGCACCGAACTTCTTGATGATCTGGCCACCAAGGCTAGCCGCCGTGGGTATCAGGTAGACTCGACCGATGGTGTGCGTATTGAATCGCCGCGTGCTTTCGTTCAGTTGCGGGCCTCGGTCACCGAACCGGACCTGCTCACAGCTGTTCTGGATGCGGACGACAGGCACAGCCTGACCAGCATCTCCGCTGTACTCTTGGATCTGTTACCGGACAAGGCAGCTGAAGTCGCCAGACAGATTCAGCAGCGCATCGGGGCACTGTGCACCTGATGTCACGCCGGTCGGGGTTCGTGGCAGCAGGGGGAAACTGGCATTTAGTTTCACAAACGACGGGCTGATATCTGCGCTGTCGGTTTCTCCCGGAAGAAGTACAATAGACGACCGTTTCATGTGGCAGCATCACACCCTGCCTGATGGCCGGCTGTGGAGCGCGCCCGTGGGTACCAGGACTCACACCAACTACCCGTAATGAACACAGGGACGTGCAAGGCAGAGACAGGTTCGCCGAATACCGATTCAACATGCCCACTAACGGTAGCAGCAACATTTTACCGTGGTGCCTTCCAACTGGGATGGATCCCCGGAGATCTTCGCTGAGGTATGAGTAGAAGCAAGCACCCTCGGCGGGTCACCGCCGGAAATGACAAACAGCCTTCGCCAGAAGCAGACGTTTCCTCTCCCCGACGTTTGAAACGCCCCCTACGCATTCTGATCCTGCTGGCTGGAATGATCCTCCCCCAAACGTTGCTGTACGGACCTTCGCTCAGCGGCTCGAAAATCTTGTTGCCACTCGATTTGCTGGCTCGGCCAAACTGCTACTTGCCCGACACGCCCCGTTATCAAAAGTACCTGCCGTTTCACAACGAAATTCTTTCAGACCAAATCCTATCGCTCGAACTTTCACGTCGTTTTTGCACCAAAGAAGTGCGGGCGGGCCGCTGTCCTCTTTGGTGCCCCAATTATTTTCTCGGAGCGCCATTGACGAAATGGCCCAAATACTCGCCTTACAGCGCACTCTACTACGCTGTACCCCGCCCGACAACACTGGCCTGGATTCACCTGGTCAAGTCGATCATTGCCGGTGTCGGCGCTTATCTATTTTTTAAGCGGGCACTGGAAGTTCGTTTTTGGCCAGCGGTGGTTGGATCCTGGTGCTACCCGTTGTCCGGATTCTTCATGCTGTGGCAAGGTTACACGATGTCACAAACGATCTCCTGGTATCCCTGGCTGCTGTTGATGACCCACCTGGCCGTACGCAAACCAACCGGTTGGGGGGGTGTCGGGCTGGCGTTTTTTACAGGATTACTGCTGATCAGTGGGCAGGTGGACGTTGCAGGACTGGCGTTGATCTCCTCGGGACTCTACGGAGTCTGGTGCATTCTGGATCGATTGATTCACGACCGGAACGGAGCAGCGACGGGACACTCCCTGTTGTCACTGACGGGAGGCTGGGCCCTGGGAATCATGCTCACCCTTCCGTATCTGATGCCGATGATCGAATATTCCCGCACCGGGCACCGCGTGGAGTCACGCGCACAAGGAGTCGAGGAACGGCCACCGATCGGATGGTCCGCCCTGGCCCAGGTGGTTCTGCCCGAGGTGCATGGGCGTAACGAAACGGGGAACTGTTATCTGGCGCCGGGAAATCGACTGGAAAGTGCTGCGGCGGGCCACATGGGTCTGCTGGCTTGCCTCGTGTTGGCACCTTTGGCATGGCTGCGTCATAAAGACCTGTCACGGAACATTTTCTGGATGATCTTGATTCTCGTGGCATTGAGTTGGACTCTGAACATACCCGGTCTGGTTTCCCTGTGGCGACTGCCTGGACTTAACATGTTTTCCCCTAATCGAATGGCATTTGCCGCAGCGTTTGCCATCCTGTCATTGTCCGTCGCGGGACTCAATAATATCTGGCGTACAACTTCCAACGCACGTTGGTGGTTCATTTTGCCGCTCCTGATAGTACTGGGCCTGGGAATCTGGTCGGCCCTGCGAATCGGTTTTCCTCCCGAGCAGCTTTCAACGCTGAAAGAACAATTCATGCAAGCGGACAAGACGGATCTGGTCCAAGACATTCAATCACATTTTCGCAATCAACAATTGTCAGCCGTGATTATCTGTGTCCTCGCAGCCATGGTGTGGCTGGGTATCTGGATCAAAAAGACCGGCCACTGGTGGTTTTCTTCTGGGGTAGCCGCCCTGATCCTCTTGGAGATGTTGTGGTACGCACGTGACATGAACCCCCAGTGTGACCACGAGATCTACTTTCCGGAGATTAAATGTCTGGCCGAACTCGCAGGCCAGGAACCTGGTCGCGTACTGGGCTACGGTTGCCTGCCAGCTCGCTTATCAGAAGTGGCTGGTTTACGTGACCTGCGGGGGTATGACGGTGTTGATCCACAAAGATTAATGGAGTTACTCTTCTCCATCCCTTACCACAAGAGCACGCCTCTGTATCCCTATGCGTTGACCCAGCAATACATTCCAGATGCCCACATCTCGCCAACTGGCGATGTGCAATTGCACCCGGTCCTGGATATGCTCAACGTGCGGTACCTGATTTTTCGCGGGCCGGTTTCACAAGGAGTCCGTCCGTTCCTGTCCGGCGAGGATTACTGGGTCCTGAAGAATTTGCGCGCCATGCCTCGAGCCTTCGTGCCACGACACGTGCAAACCCTCACCGATCGCGAGGCCCGCCTGAAAAGCCTCATCGACCCTTCTTTCGACGCCCGCAGGAACGCCTTTGTCGAACAGCCTCTGGATCTTCCCCGGGATGCTCGCGGAACAGCCAGCATTGAAAGTGAACTACCGTGTGAGATCGTCGTTCGCGCTGATATGAAGACACCGGGGTTGCTCGTCCTGTCCGACCTTTGGGACCATGGCTGGAAAGCTACCGTGGAAGGAAAAATCATCCCGCTTTTCATTACGAATCATGTTTTACGGGGAATGGTCCTTCCTGCAGGTCAGTCACGGATCATACTCCGCTATCAACCCGACTCCATCCGCTACGGTGTCGGGATAATGCTCGGGGCTCTCATGATGCTTGTGATTTGGGGCGTCATTGTCCGGCGCAAAGGAGTCCGTGGCTGCTAAGGGCCGAAGGTTTCACCTTTTCAATTGCGTGAGTTAACTCACAACCACACCAGGATGAACCAGGCTGCCACCTGAAAATGCTACGGATCCAAGCGGACCTTGGCGAGATAGATGCTGGTCTTGTCTTCGTGCGACGAGTAATAGCTGACCCACAACAAGTTCTCGCGCCACACCATTCCCGGATAGCCGGTGTCGCCACCGCTGGGTAACGCCAGAACCGGCTCCAGACTCTCGGGGGTCATCCGGGCCAGTTGGCTGCTACCGTTAATCCGGCTGGCACACCACATCGATCCGTCTGGCAGGATCACAAAGTTGGGGCCTCCCAGGTTGTGGTCGATCCGCGTATAACTCCACTCTTGATAGGGTGGCCGGCTACGGCCAATATAGTGCTGACGAATCAGTGCAATCATTTCGCCATCGGGCATGAACCTCAAAGTGGTTTCACTCGGCTCGCGCCCCACATTGTGGCCCTCCGGCAATTTCAATTCCGACTCCCACTGCCAGTCAACACCGTCCGAAGACGAATACAGGAAGGCGCGACGGGGCGTGGGCGTTTCTCCCAGCTTCGATACACACCAGGCACGTCCCTCGTGCCAGGTCGCACGCCAGAGCCAATGATCCTCAGCCAACACGCGCAGCGGCTTGGACCAATGAGTTCCATCTTCAGAGAAGGCAACACGGGGTGAGCGTGTCCGATAGCCCCATTCCTTCGCCTGGGTGGGAGCATAGAGGGCCGCGCATGTGAGCAACATCAACCGACCATCCGGCATGGACGACAGCTTTGGATCGCGAAGATCAAATCCCTCATCGGCGAGCAGGCCAGCGGATTTCCAGCGGTCACCATTCTCTGAAACAATCACCCGAATTTCTCCGTTACGGCCCGCCTTGTTCACACCTGGCGCAGCAGACGTTTTTCTGCGGGCGTGATAATCGGCTTCGCGAAAGGTGCAGTACCACTTTCCGCGATGATGGACCAGGTCGGTAAACGCATTGTGGGGCGCCGCGTCCCAGATGTTCCTGACAGAGACGATCACAGGCTGGCCAGCCTGCATGGTGACATTCGACACCCATCCCTGCCAACCCGTCAAAAATGCAAGACATATCAACAGTCGCATCGTGCACTCCTCGCTAACAATCGATTGCAAAAAGACAGCCCTCTCGACTTTCCAGACACTCGACAAACTGGTCCGCAGGGCTCACTGTTAGCAGCACAAGTCACGCAATAATTTCCTGAATTGGTTCCCCGAAGTCGATTTCCATCCGTTTGTGTCCGGGAACCTCCAACCGTCGAGCGTCCAGACCCATTAATTTCACCAAGGTGGCGTGAACATCGGTCACGTAATGGGGATGCTCTTCTGCATGAAATCCGATCTCGTCAGTCGCGCCGTGAACCGTACCACCCCGGATGCCACCACCTGCCATCCAGATCGAAAAGCCGTAAGGATGATGGTCGCGGCCATTACCACGTTGCGAACCGGGTGTGCGACCAAATTCCGTGGCAAACAGCACAATCGTTTCATCCAGCAAACCACGGTGTTTCAAATCCTTCAACAACCCCGAAATCGGCTTGTCAACTTGGGCAGCCAGCTTCGAATGATTGGCTTTCAAATTTGTGTGCGAATCCCAGGCCCCGGCCGCTCCTTCGCCATGCATGATTTGAATGAAACGGGTGCCGCGTTCTACAAATCGCCGAGCGGCCAAAAGCTGCATGCCAAACGGCTTGGTCTGCGGATTGTCCAGACCGTACATCTGCTGTGTCGTGGCTGTTTCGTCGGCAAATTGAATAACTTCCGGAACAGCGGTCTGCATGCGAAATGCCAGTGCATAGGTTTTTATTCGGGCCTGTAGTGCCGCATCGTCCTGATACTTGGCCTCTCCGCGCAGCGTGTTCAGGCGATGAATTAAATCAAACTCGATCCGCTGTTCCTCGCGAGATCGATTGGATTCCGATTGTGCATAAGGCAGCGGGTTGGTGGGGTCCACTTTGAGCGGAACTGCGTCATAGGCCGGACCGAGGTAGTGCCCGTCCCGGACATCGAAGTATCTCGGCCCCATGTTGATGAACTGGGGTAAATTATCGTTTAACGACCCCAATCCATAATTCACCCAAGCACCGAGCGTGGGAACACGTTCATCGAGCATATGGCGACCGGAATGAAACTGGATTTGAGCGCCATGATTGTCGTCCGTGGTCCACATCGAACGCACCAACGCAATCTCGTCTGCGCAAGCGCCCACATGCGGGAACCAGTCACTGACTTCCATTCCGCATTGGCCGTACTTTTTGAATCCGACTTGCAACGGATACAGCTTGTTGCGTTGCTGGCCATTGGCGTCGTTGACGACGACCACGCGCACCTTCTTCAAACGTTCCGGATTTTGCACACCCTTCCAGGCAGTCTCATCAATACTTTTACCCGCGTGTCTGGTTACCATCGGCTTGGAATCAAAACTTTCCAGATGGCTCACGCCACCACGCATGAACAACCAAATCACACTCTTCGCCCTGGGACGGAAATGAGGTATTCCACTGGGTGCAGCATGCGCGGCGCTCAATTCGTCCTGTTGCAACAACGAATTCAGGGCCACTCCCGCCAACGTCGTATTCATTCCGGAGAGAAAGTTTCGCCGATGCATCATTTCCGTGCGAACCTTTGCTATCGAATCGTGATAAAGTCGTTGTGATTTAACAAAGCATGCACCAGATTCTCACGGGCGCGTCGTTCCGCTTCTCCGGCTTCAATTTTTTTTAATGAACTCCGGGTCTCAGCGAGAGCTTGCCGACAGGCCTCGATTTCTTCTTCCGTGGGATCGACGCACAACACGGTTTCAAAAACAGCGGCGATGAATTGATCCCGCTCCGTGGAGTGGATTCGGGAGGCAATTTGTCGAGCCGCATTATAACCCAATTGACTGTTGGCTAAGGCCAGTGCCTGTTGGGGCAGGATGCTTTCCTGACGGCGGTAACAACGCAGAATGTCAACGTCGTCGAATATCGACAAAAACTTGTGCTTGTCATCTCGAGAGCAAGTAAAGTACAAACTCCGCCGGTAATCCGTAGATTCTATCTGGGGATCAATCGTGGGGCCACCCAGTGTCAAATCGAGCAGGCCCGCCAGATGCAACAGGCTGTCACGGACGACTTGCGACTCCATGCGTATTGGCCTTCGCCGCCAATAGTGATCATTGTCCGGATCCCGTTCTACCGAATTTGAGTCAGCTTCCATCGTTGACGTTTCCAAACAATACGTCTGAGAAGTGACCAGCAACCGGTGAAGATGTTTCATGCGCCAGCCATGTTCCATGAAATCGACGGCCAGCCAATCCAGCAACTTTTGCTGCAGCGGCGTTTTTGTTCGACGACCGAAGTCAATCACGGGATCCACCAGGGCCTGGCCGAAATGCCGCAACCAAATGTGATTCACCGCAACACGAGCCGTTAAGGGATTTTTGCGACTGGTGATCCAACGGGCCAGCGCCGTACGACGACCGGTACTGACCGCGGGATAGGGTTGATAACGTGATTCATCTGTTTCAGCGGGACCTTCCAGCGCTTTCAGTGATGCACGCAAACGTGTGTAACCCACACCGGGGGTTTTCATCGCCTGCCCGGCCGACGCCACTTTTTCCTGTGCCGCCTGGAATTTTTTTTTCGCTCGTTCTGTATCCGCCGCGGTACTCAGGCTCTGTTCTGCCAGGACCAGTGCTTCTTCAGCTTCGGCGAGTTCAAAACGTCGTGCCGTCTTGGCTGCCCTCCGTTGCAAGACGTCTTGATCGGGGCTTTGTTCGCGCTCCGCCAGGTCGGCCGCATGTGCCGCCCGCAAAGTGTCCGGGCGCAACCGCGCTGTTGCCAATTTCTTTTCGGCAAGCAACAGAGCAAAAGGTGTCGCGTCGGGGGACCCGGAAGAATCGCTACTCTCCTGCCGGGCCGCCTCGACTTGTAACTCAGCCTGCGTGATCCTTTCTTCCGCCAGACGTAATTGGTCTTCCAACACAAAACTCCGCACTTCTGGTCGGTAAGATTCCAAGGGCAGATCAACTGGCGTGGCACTCCACTCTTCCCAGGCGATTATTTCCGGCACCCCGGGCTGAATCTCGCGACTCTTGTCCGGGTTCTTGGCGTTCCCTCGAAGGTGAAAATACGTTATCGCACCGGGGTGTGCATCGAACGCACGCGGCAGACCATCCTTCTCCAGATCTGCCTGGCCGGCAACCTGATCGAGCCGAACCTGATGCGGTTCGAACACGGCACGCAGTCGGTAATAATCTTCCTGACTCAGCGGATCGTACTTGTGGTCATGGCACTTGCAACAGTTCATCGTCAAGCCGAGAAAAGCTTTGCAAGTGTGTTCAATCGTGTTGTCCAGCCAGGTCGTTCGGTTAAACAGATAATAATTGCGAGCCAGAAATCCGCTGGCTCGCAAGGTGTCCGGCACGGTCGGCGCAATCTCGTCGGCGGCCAGCATTTCCTGAACCATCCGGTCGTAACCTTTATCTTCGTTCAAAGACTCAATGATCCAGTCCCGCCAGTGCCAGATATGCTTCTGGCTGTTACGCAGTTGAGGCCCCAGGCCATACCAATCTGTATAGCGCCAAATGTCCATCCAGTGCCGGCCCCAACGTTCCCCGTATTGCGGACTCTCCAACAAGCGTTCAACGACTGACTCGTATGCATCGGCCGATTGGTCGGAAAGAAAGTCATGCAACTCGTCGCGCGTCGGCGGTAAACCGATCAAATCGAGATACACGCGCCGCAACAGAAGTCGCTTGTCGACCGATGAAACGGTTTGTATTCCATGTTGCTTGCGACTGGCTTCCAGCAAAACATCAACCGGATTGGCAGAACTGGAAACTTTCTCTTTAACAGGCGGTTGAAACGCCCAGTGGTGACGCGGATCCTCTTCCGCCTGCTCACCCTGAGGACCCGAAGCTCCCTGTTCGATCCATGCCTTCAATAGCCTGATCTGCTGGTCGGTTAACGGTTCCCCTTCGGGCGGCATGCGTTCCTCTTCCTCGCGGGAAGACACCCGGTCGATCAGCAATCCGGCCGGATCTCCGGGCGTGACAATCGTGCCACTTTCACCCCCCTGGCGAACAAAGGTCGCCGTATCAAGACGCAGACCTGCCTCCTGCTTCAGCGCCCCATGACAAGCGTAACAACGTTTCTTTAAAACCGGCCGCACGTCCAGTTCGTAATCCACTGGATCCGCCGCATTTGCAACAGACGACAGCAGCAAGCCGACAGCAATCGCGCCACACATCACAACCCACCATCAGGGAAAAAATGCCGGAACACGGGACCCAATTAAATTGTACCAAAAAATCAAACCTGATTCAGCCTGCAACGCCTCCGCTAACCGGCTCCACCACAACCGTTGACAGCCGAGAAACCCGGCAAAATAAGCGGAAAACAAAACTGGTGACTGATCCATCCGGCGAGGCGTGATTTTAACACGCATAGAACCAGGACACGGGAAGTCGCCGATAGATCAGGTCAAACAAAGCGCCAGTTTCTGAATCAGGACGACGTTCGTACCAGGTCAGGTGAGCATGGCCGTTGAGAAATGTCATGCTGGGAAAAGCAAAACTACGTGAAACAGGCCAGCTCTGCTGGGATTCCAGTA
>PBTE01000023.1 GCA_002726515.1 Planctomycetaceae bacterium
AACTGACGAATTTGGCTACAAATCCATCGAAGATCGAGTAAGCGTTCCTGACCTTCACGCCACGATTCTTCATCAGTTGGGAATCGACCATACCCGGCTGTCCTTTCTGCACAAAGGGCGCCAGGAACGACTGACGGATCCCGGGGTGACGCAGGCCCGTGTGGTGTCGCAACTACTGGGTTGATTTCTGGTGTAGCATCCCGATTCGTTCAAGGTTTTACACATGGTGATGCAAGGGGTACAGGGATCCACGGCCGTGATGTGAATCCTTGAACAATTCTGTGGCGAGAGGTTATACTCAGGTTTCGACACGGGGGTTTGAAATCCTCACGGTCGCTTGCCGCGCTTGGATCAGGGAGAGACTGATTCCGATGGAGTTGATGTTGGAACGCTTAACTCGTCCTGTCCTGGTGAACGTTCTTTTACTGGTCGCCACTGAAGCAATGGGAGAAACCCACTGGGCTTTTCGTCCACCGGTTCGCTCGCCATTGCCCGCTGTGAAGGATGTCGATTGGATCAGGACCCCTGTGGACCAGTTTATTCTGGCTCGTCTGGAGGCCGAGCAGTTGCGCCCGTCCCCGGTTGCCAATAAAGAGACTCTGATTCGACGTCTTGCGCTGGACCTGACCGGTCTTCCACCCACACCGGTCCAAATCGATTATTTTCTCGCCGATGACTCACCGGACGCTGTCCAGCGTTTGGTGGACCGTCTGCTGGCCTCACCTTCGTACGGCGAACGGACGGCGCTGTTGTGGTTGGATTTGTCGCGCTATGCCGACACCGATGGATATGAGGTCGACGAAGAGAGGAGCATGTGGCCTTGGCGTGACTGGGTGGTCCGTGCCTTCAACGTGAACATGCCTTTTGATCAGTTCACGATCGAGCAACTGGCCGGAGACCTGCTTGTCGGAGCGACTCTTGATCAAAAGATTGCTACGGGATTTAACCGCAATCACCGGATCAATCGCGAGGCCGGCACGATTCCCGAGGAGTTTCAGGTGGAAGGTGTCGTGGATCGCGTGGACACAACGGCGACCGTTTGGTTGGGGCTGACGATGGCCTGTGCGCGCTGCCATGATCACAAGTACGACCCGATTTCCAAGGAAGAGTTTTACCAGTTTTACGCGTTTTTTAATAATCTTCCCGAAATTGGTAACGGCGGTGGGGAAGGGGGGGCCGCCGAGCCTGTGATTCGGATCGCATCCGTGGAAGCAGAGGCCGAGCTTGCTGAGTTGGATCGAAAAATATCCGGTGCCAGTGAAGACGAGCCACTGCTTGAAGAGTTACAGCAGCAAAGGAAAGATCTGCTGAAGCCCATACCCGTAGTCATGGTGATGAAGGAAAGGGAGGAGCAGAGAAAGACATTTGTGCTTCACCGTGGGCAGTACGACCAGCCTCGACAACTTGTGACCGCAGACGTGCCCAAAGTACTGCCTTCGTTGCCGGACGATATTCCGCCGAATCGCCTCTCACTGGCCCGCTGGCTGGTCGATCCAGGCCATCCCCTCACGGCCCGGGTGGTTGTCAACCACTTGTGGAAGACACACTTTGGGAGAGGCCTGGTTGACACTGCCGAGGATTTTGGTGCCCGGGGAGAACTACCTACCCATCCCGATCTTCTCGACTGGCTTGCCACGGAGTTCATTCGTAACGGTTGGAATCTGAAAGCCATTCGAAAGTTGATCGTCTGTAGCGCGACCTATCGGCAAAGTTCGGCAATTCGTAACGTACCCCGGCGGACTTCGGGTTCCGGACTGGCTAATTCGCAAGCGGTGGATCCTAAGAATCTTCTGCTTTCACGGGCTCCCCGACTGCGATTGCCAGCCGAGACCATTCGCGACCAGGCGCTGGCAGTCGGTGGTTTGTTGGTGAAGGATATCGGAGGTCCTCCCGTCAAGCCTTACCAGCCGGAAGGTCTTTGGTTGCCGATTTCACATCAGCAGGCGTACGTACAGGATCACGGTCAGAAGCTCTATCGGCGGAGCATGTACACGTTTTGGAAGCGCACCATCCCGCCGCCCGCGATGACCAGCTTTGACGCCCCCACGCGCGAGACGTGCATCGTGAAGCGTTCGCAATCGAATACCCCGCTGCAGGCGCTGGTGCTACTCAATGACACAACGTTCGTGGAAGCCGCTCGCGCGTTGGCTCAGCGGATGATCACAGAAACCGTGGATGACGCCAACCAGCGAATTCGTTACGGATTCCGATTAGCTACGGCGCGCTGGCCCTCGGCAGCAGAACTGTCCATTCTTCGTGAGGGCCTGGACGATTACCTGGAAAGTTTTCAGCAGGACAAGCGTGCTGCTGAAGTGCTACTCACGGTCGGGGAGTCACCTTCCCACGGGGACGCGGCTGCCGACGAACTGGCAGCCTACCTGATGGTGGCCAGTATCATTTTAAACCTTGACGAGACGATAACGCGACAATGATGCATCCCCTGCACCAGCAACAATGGATCTCCAGCCGTCGCCAGTTTTTCGGGCGAGCGTCAGGTATCGGCGCGGCGGCGCTGGCGTCATTATTTGACAGTGGGACATCAGCAGGCGGGACCAAACTGGTTTCCCGCCAGCCGAGACCGGCGTTGTTTGCTCCCACGGCTAAACGCGTCATCTACTTGTTTCAATCGGGGGCGCCGGCTCAGCTGGACCTGTTCGATTACAAGCCCCGTTTGCGCGAACTGCAGTCGACTGAGTTGCCGGATTCCATTCGTCGAGGTCAGCGGCTGACGGGATTCACGGCCAACAAATCATTGCCCGTCGCTGCATCGAAATACAAGTTTTCGCAGCATGGTCAGTCAGGCGCCTGGATCAGTTCACTGCTGCCCAATATGGCACACGTCGCTGATGAAATTTGTTTTGTCAAATCGATGCATACCAATGCCATCAACCACGATCCGGGCGTCACCTTCATGCAAACAGGAACTGAGTCGGCTGGCCGGCCAAGTATCGGGGCCTGGGTCTCGTATGGTCTGGGCAGCGAGAACGCGGACCTGCCAGCTTTTGTGGCGATTTCGTCGGTGGGTACGGGCCGGCCCAACGGCGAGCCCTTGTACCAGCGGCTGTGGGGTAGTGGATTTTTACCCAGCGAGTACCAGGGTGTTAAGCTGCGATCTTCAGGTGATCCGGTGCTGTTTCTTTCCAATCCGGGTGGTGTAAACGATCGCCTCAGGCGACGCATGCTCGATGATGTTTCTGCTCTCAACCAGTTGAACCTGGATCGCTTTTTCGATCCGGAGATCGCGGCCCGCATTGCCCAATATGAATTGGCCTACCGGATGCAAACGTCGGTTCCCGACTTACTGGATTTCTCTGATGAGCCACAACACACGTTCGACTTGTACGGACCGGAATCCCACAAGCGAGGTACTTTTGCGGCGAACTGCCTGCTGGCCCGACGTTTGGTGGAGAGCGGCGTGCGTTTTATTCAGTTGTTTCACCGCGGCTGGGACCATCACAACGACCTGCCCCGACAGATTGAAGGCCAGTGTTATGACATCGATCAAGCTTCGACGGCCTTGATCCTTGACCTGAAGCAGCGAGGACTACTGGAGGACACACTTGTTGTTTGGGGTGGCGAATTCGGCCGTACCGTCTATTGCCAGGGCAAGCTGACCACAGAGAATTACGGTCGCGACCACCATCCCCGTTGCTTTACGGTCTGGCTGGCCGGTGGAGGCATTCAGGGAGGATTGACTTACGGTGCAACCGACGACTTCAGTTACAATGTTGCGCAGAATCCAGTGGAAGCCTTCGATCTGAATGCCACCATTTTGCATTGCCTGGGGATCGACCACACTCGATTGACGTACCGCTATCAAGGTCGTGAGCATCGTTTGACCGACGTGGGTGGGCGGGTCATTCAGCCGATCCTGGCTTAGCTCATCGATAATTCCCACAGAAACAAGAGACCATCAGATTGGAAACCATGCAACTTCACAAATCGGCTTTTCGTGGGTTATTTTTTCTGTCTCTATTACCACTCGTGGCGGATGCTGCCGATTGGACGTGTTTTCATGGCCCCAGGGGGACGGGTGTCGTTTCGGATGCAAAACTACCGGTTTCCTGGGACCAGGAAACGAATGTTGCCTGGAAAGTGCAACTTCCTGGTCAGGGATGGTCCAGTCCGGTGGTATGGGACGGCAGCATCTACCTGACTGCCGCCCTTGCGGTGGGTGATGGAGGAGAAGGTTATTCCTTGCGCGCCCTCTGCCTGCGGGGAAAGGATGGTTCTGTCAGCTGGAATCGCGAGATCTTCAGCCAATCCAAAGATGCGCCACCCATCCATAAGAAAAACAGCCATGCCAGCCCTACTCCGGTGATCAGGGATGGCCGCTTGTATGTCCACTTTGGGCATCAGGGAACTGCCTGCCTGGATCTGGACGGTGAAGTGATCTGGAAAAATTCAGACCTGTTTTACGCTCCGGTTCATGGAAATGGCGGTTCTCCCGTGGTCCATGGAGACAAACTATTTTTCAGCGTCGACGGTTCGACCGAGGCCTATGTGATTGCCCTGGCGACCGAAACAGGGGAGGTGGTTTGGAAATTTGAACGTGACGTGGAAGCCGGAGCGAAATTTTCCTTCAGCACACCCCTGGTGATCCATGTGGATGGTGTTGAACAACTGATCAGCACGGGAAGTTCGGTCGTCCACTCGCTGAATGTTGAAACAGGCCGGATGAACTGGCTGGTTCGACACGCAGGTTACTCCGTGATCCCCAAACCGGTCTTTGGGAATGGCTTGGTTTATGTCAGCACAGGTTATGACAAGTCGACCTTGCTGGCGATCGATCCGTCCGGCGAGGGAGATGTAACCGGCAGTCACGTCAAGTGGTCGGCCAGTCGGAAGATTCCTTACACACCGACTGTCGCCCTGGTCGGTGACGCGATCTTCATGATTTCCGACGAGGGGATTGCAAGCTGTCTGAACGCTTTGACCGGCGAAGTACATTGGCAACAAAGAGTGGGAGGCAATTATTCCGCGTCCCCGATTGTCAATGATGGAAAGGTGTTCTTTCTGAGCGAAGAGGGAGAAGGAATTGTCGTTGCGGCGGAGAAGAATTTCAAAAAGATCGCCACCAACGCTTTGCAGGAGCGGACACTTGCCTCTTACGGGGTGATCAACGATGCCTTACTGATTCGTACGCAAACCCGACTCTATCGCATCGAGGATCGATCAACACGTTCCCGGTGAACCGTTCCGTCAGCGGTAAGGACATTCTTCAGCGAGTCGAACAGCCGTGGAAAATTGTGTTCGCCCCTCGCGATCTTTCAAAAAGAGAACAGGTCCACGAGCCTCTTTTCTCAGCAGCAAAGTGGATTTTTCGGCGCCGGTGGCAGCAAAGCGGGGATTCTAACGTGCCACCGAATCGTATAAAATGCCACCTTTTAAGGGTGTGTTTGGCCAATTCGAACGGAGATTTTCGCATGCGACTTCATGCTTTGCTTGCAGTGTTGTTTTTTAACCTGACGTCGGCACGAGCGGACTGGCCGCAGTTTCGTGGACCGGAGGGTCAAGGTCACGCTGTAGTGCAGGACCTGCCAGACGAGTGGAATGAAACGAAGAACGTGACCTGGAAGGTACCGGTGCCCGGTCGTGGTCACTCGTCACCGGTGATCCGTGGTGACCAGGTCTGGTTGACGACAGCGGTGGAAGAAGGACGCTCTTTACGCGCGGTTTGTATCGAGTGCAGTACGGGGCGAATGGTCCACGATGTCGAACTGTTTCGTGTTGAAGAGCCAGGTCGTATCCATGCAAAAAACAGTTATGCTACTCCCACGTCCCTGATTGATGGTGACCGGGTTTATGTCCACTTCGGGGTGGGGGGAACGGCCTGTCTTTCGACCGGTAGTGGCGAACTGGTATGGAAGCAGACCGGACTTGCCTATACCCAACCGTACGCCGGGGCCAGTTCTCCGGTGCTCTACGAAGACGTGATCATTCTCAATTGTGATGGAACCGATGAGCAATTTGTCGTAGCGCTCAACAAATGGAACGGTCAGATTGTCTGGAAAACACCTCGTGCTCATCTCGAGGAGCAAAAAAAGAATCCCGGTGAGCGGGGGGGATTCGCATTGATGGCCTATGCGACACCCCTGGTCATCAGCGTGAATGGTGTACCACAAGTCGTGAGCCCGGCGGCGGATCACGTTGCCGCTTACGATGCGCGCACGGGTGAGGAGATCTGGTGGCTCGGATACAAGGGATTCTCAGAGGTTGCACGGCCCGTTTACTCGAAGGGAATTCTGCTGATTGCAGGCTTTGAAAACGTCAGTGAGCGAGTCCTGTATGCTGTTCGTCCGGATGGTCGTGGCGACATCCGGCAGACTCACCTGCTTTGGAGACTGGAAGAAGGCATCCCGCACGTACCGTCGCCGCTGGTCGTGGCTGACGAACTTTACTTGATAGCAGACGATGGCATCGCGACGTGCCTGGATGTGGTTTCGGGTGAAGAGCACTGGAAGGAACGCATCGGAGGCAAATTTTCGGCTTCGCCCATTTATGCCGACGGAAAGATTTACCTCTGTAGTGAAGCGGGTAAAACAACGCTGATAACTCCAGGGAAAGAATTCCAACGTGTCTCTCAAAATCAGCTCGACGGGAGTCTGATGGCTTCGCCAGCCGCGGTCGGACGGACCCTTTACCTGCGGAGCGACACGCACCTGTATCGCATCGAAAAGACTGCCCTCAACTCGTTGTAAGCACGCATTTCGGCCGCCAAGAATCGGTAACGACTCAAAATGTCGACAACACAGTATGCAACATGGTGAAAAGGAAAGTTGACATGCAAGCACCACTAACATCTGGACCGGAGAATCGACGGCATTTCATCCAGCAGTTACTTGCATCGGCACCACTGTTCGGATCTCTGGCGTGGACGAGTTCTACGCTGGCGGCGCCTCCCTTCAAGAGGAACGAACGTTGCCAGTCGGTCCTGCGACGGCTCAAGGGACCCATGGCTTCGATCACAATGCCTTACAACAAGGATTACTCCATCGATCATGGAAGCTTGCGTGCCTGGGTTGATTTCATGTGCGAGAACAAAGCACCAATTTTGTTCATGACTCACGGTGACAGCGAACTGGGTTTACTCAGTGAACAGGAGATGGAGGCGGTGATTCGCACGGTGGCGCGGCAGGCCGGCGGAAGGGCGCTGGTCCTTGGTGGTACGGGCGTCTGGTGGACGAATCGCACCATTGACTTCATTAACCGGGTGGAGGATTCCGGCGTGGACGCGATGAATGTTCACCTGGGGAGTCTGGTTCGAAACGAGGACGACATTTTTGACAATCTGGCGGAAATCGACCGACGTACGGAGCTTCCGTTACTTATCTCGGACACCAAATACTCGACCGAATTGATGACGCGCATCGCGCAGATCCCCAAATTGATCGGCGACAAGTGTCACGAGGAACTCTATGGCTACCACGCCCTCATCCGCGCTACCAGGCAATATGACTTTTCAATTCTCAGTGCGGGGCAGATGAAACATTTTCTTTTCGGTTATCTCATCGGTTCAACAGCTTACCTCTGTCCGATTACTCCTTTTGCACCTCAGATTGGCGTGGAGTTCTACGCCGCGCTCGAGAGGAATGATTTTTTGCGTGCACGCGAAATGACATTTGAATATGAGGACGGTTTGCTCGCGATCACTGGGCCTTTGGGTTACCCGCATTGTTACAAGTCGTTGCTTTACCTGACGGGAATCTACAAGAACAACTTGATGAGGCCGCCTCGCAAGAGCAATGCTATTGAGCAGTTGGGTCCACTTAAGGAATTTATCCATAAGCACAACATGATCTAGCGAGCCGATGGCCGGTCGAGTTGAGGTGCCTCTGCTGCTGCCCGCTGTCCGTTGTGATGGCCAGTCCGGTGCTTCCACACATGGCCGTCGTGAAAACCTGTTGAGCTAACCACGCGCAGTGTGCCCCGTGTTGGTTGCGTACGTTGCGTGGGGCGATTAATGTAAGAGATTGTCCGTGTGCCAACGGATCTACCGATGGAGAAAATGCGACGTTTCCGGAGCCGACCATGAAACTACGAAGCACGGAAAGATCCTTGGGGGATCGAGGGCGTGTTTCCCTGCTGCAGATTCTCATCGCTGCGAGTTGCTGCTGGGTCAGTGGAGCTCGACAGCCCGCACCAATCCGGGCGTCTGGTACCGATGCAGTGACTGAGCGGGAGATGATGATGAACATCTTCCGGTCTTTTTGTACGGACTGCCACGGCAAATGGAAACAGGAGGCCGGCCTGGATTTGCGCACGCGCGAAAGCATGCTTGCAGGAGGCAAATCGGGTCCCGCGTTAGTACCGGGTGAACCGCAAAAAAGCCTTGTTTATCTGCGGGTTAATGCCGACGAGATGCCACCCCGTAAGAACCTTTTCGGCGATGAAAATTACGCCTATCGACCACGAGCGGACGACATTGAAAAGTTGCGCGCGTGGATTGCGGCCGGGGCGGCCACAGAACCCTCGAAGGTAGCTAGGGAGCACGCAGCAGCGGTTTTTCCATCCATTGGTGATGAGGGCCGGGATTTGTGGGCATTTCAATTGCCCCGGCGACCGGCTGAACCCGACGTACATTCATCGCATCAGCTGCGAACTCCGATTGATGCTTTTGTGCTTCGCCGACTGGAATCCCGGGACTTGAGTTACTCAGCAGAAGCGGATCGGCTGGTCCTGATGCGTCGAGCGTATTTCGATTTGATCGGATTACCCCCTTCACCCGGGGAAATGGATGCTTACCTGGCCGACGTACAGCCTGACTCCTACGAGCGTATGATTCAACGGTTGCTCGATTCCCGCCATTATGGAGAACGTTGGGGAAAATACTGGCTGGATGCGGCCGGCTACTGTGATACGCAGGGCGTCGGAGGAGGGCGGGATGAATACCGCAAGTACATCTGGCGTTATCGAGATTATGTCATCCGGTCGATCAACGCTGACAAGCCTTACGACCAGTTTCTGCTGGAGCAAATCGCCGGAGACGAATGCGTCGATTACAAATCACTCGAGTCATTAACCCCCGATCAGGTTGACAAGTTGATCGCGACTGGATTTCTTCGAACCGCTGCAGATGGAACTGACGAGCGGGCCAACAACAAGGTTCCGAACCGGATGAGGGTTCTCAACAGGCAGATCGAGATTTTCAGTACAGCAGTTTTGGGGCTTACATTTGAATGCGCTCGCTGTCACGATCACAAGTTTGATCCTATTACACAACGGGACTATTATTCTTTTGCCGCGATCTTTCGCACTGCCTATGATCCTTACGATTGGCGGATTCCCAACGTCGCGATTTTTCCCGGGGGTATCAGCATTCCCAAGCTGTATCAGCGCAGTCTGTACCACCGCTCCATCACGCCGTCGTCCCAATTGGAGGAGTACAACGCGGCCCTGAGGAAGACCATCGAGGAACACCAGACGGTGCTCGACGAAAAAACGGCTCGTTTCAGCAAGCAACTGCAGCGGGAACGCCTGACCACTTCCAAGCCCACCAGTACTGACGATGAACAACCGTTGCCGTCGCCACAGGAAAAGCGGCAATTATTAGAAGCCATCGATTTGCCTGAGGATCAGCGCAACTCCCCATTACAGAAGCTGTGGAAAAAGTACGCAGAACTGCTGAAAGTGGAGACAAAGCAGTTGGAGGAGCGATACGAGGATTACAAAAAAGAGTCGCCGCCGCTCCGCGCGAAGATCAGCGAGGCACAGGAAAAGTTGCTCGAGGAACCGATGGTACACGCCTTGTTCGACATGGGGGGTGAACCGACGGCCGTGTACGTTTTGAAGCGGGGTGACCCGCGTGTTCATGGCGAGCAAGTGTCGGCCGGAGTGCCCGGGGCGCTACAGCAGGGTTTGGAACCCTACCAGGTGATCAAGCCCTCAGGGAGGACCGACACCAGCGGGCGGCGTTTGGCGCTGGCCCGTTGGCTGGTGCAACCCGACCACCCGCTGACGGCGCGCGTGATGGTGAATCGAATCTGGCAGCATCATTTTGGACGCGCCCTGGTAACTCCCGACAATTTGGGAAGCGGGAGTGAACCTCCTTCTCATCCGCTACTGCTGGATTGGCTGGCAAAGGAATTCGTGCGCCAAGGGTGGAAACTGAAAGAGATGCACCGTTTGATCATGACGTCGGGAGTCTACCGGCAAAATTCGCTCCCGAACGCCCGGGCGTTTCAATCCGACCCGGACAATGTTCTCCTGTCGAGATTTCCGCTGCGTCGCCTGGATGCCGAGACGATACGGGATTCGTTATTGCATGTTTCCGGCCAACTTGACACCACGCCCTTTGGCCCCGCGGATGAAGTAGAGGTTGTTTCCAGTGGAGAAGTGATCAGCCATGCGACTTCAAAAGGTTTCCGACGAAGCATTTACATGATGCAGCTCCATGCTCACCCCTTAACCATGCTCGAATTGTTTGATGCACCTGCGATGCTTCCCAATTGCCTGTACCGTACGGAGACGACGGTGCCGACGCAGGCATTGTACTTGTGGAATAGTGCGATGGTTCGCAATTGCAGTACGCATTTTTCCGAAATCGTGTTGGCTGCGGAGCCTGAAAACGTGGACCGGCAAATCGAGTTGATCTATCGTCGGGCATTGGTGCGTCTTCCCACGCCACACGAGCGACAAAGAGCCCAAGCGGTGATTGCTGACTTCGCTTCCCGCTGGCAGGAGTTTTCCGCGGATGACCCGACGATGGCACACCGGCAGGCACTGATGACATTTTGCCACGCGGTTTTGAACAGTCCGGAGTTTATTTATGTCGATTAATCCAGACCAAGAAAGGAAAGATAACCCCCGGAGAGAGCTTTTGCAGCGTCAGACGGTGCGAACCGGATTAGGACGTCGCGACTTTTTCGGTCACATGGGAAATGGTCTGCTGGGTACCGCGCTGGCCGGTTTGCTCACGGATGATCTCATCTCCGGTCGCCCCGCCGATGCGGCTGTAGTAAGTCACCAGGGTCTCCAGCCCCGATTACCGCACGTCGAGCCAGGGGCCACTTCGGTGATTCAATTGTTCATGACAGGCGGGCCAAGCCAGGTGGACCTGTTCGACCCCAAACCTGCCCTGGTGAAACACGAAGGCGAATTACCGCGCGCCTTTCTGGACAATGTCGAGTCGGTGGGTAGGGCCGGAGGACTGCTGCCGTCGCCGTTTAAGTTTACCAGGCACGGGCAGTCGGGGATGCCCATGTCGGATGCCATTCCGCACCTGGCCCAATGCGCCGACGATATCGCGTTGATTCGTTCCATGTGGACCGATTCGTTCGATCACCTGGCTGCCATTTTTCTGATGCACAGCGGGCGCACACGCAATTTGTCGCCCTCTCTGGGATCCTGGGTGGTGTACGGGCTGGGAAGTGACAATAAGAACCTGCCGGCCTACGTGGCCCTGGATGACCCCCATCGTCAGATTCTGGCGGGCAAGAGTAATTGGCAAGCGGGCTTTCTACCGCCCATCTGCCAGGGTACACGGCTCCGCAGCGTAGGGGCACCGATACTCCATTTGAATGCGGAGAAAGAATTCCCGGACCCCGTGCTGGAACTTTCTCGCGACCTGCTCGCGACCTTGGCCCGGGAACACCGTGATGCACGAGGCGGACAGGCGGAGTTGAACGCGCGAATTGCCAGCTACGAATTGGCGGCGCGAATGCAAATTTCCGCAACCCAGGCTTTGGACATTTCCCAGGAGACGCAACAGACTCACGACCTGTACGGACTGAACGACAAAGTAAGTGCCTCCTACGGCCGCCGCTGTTTAATGGCCCGTCGGCTTATCGAACGCGGTGTACGTATTGTCCAGATCTACATGAACTGCGATCCGAGCGACAATCCATGGGATCACCACGGTAACATCAAGAAAGAGTTGTCGCATTCCTGCAGGCAAACGGACAAATCGGTGGCCGGATTGCTCAAGGATCTGAAACAACGGGGATTGCTCGAGCAGACACTGGTTGTTTGGGGTGGCGAATTCGGTCGGTTGCCGCTTTCGCAGGGAAAGGGCCGGGACCACGGGGCGAATGGATTTTCGGTCTGGCTGGCGGGTGGGGGAGTCCAAGGAGGAACAATCTATGGTGCGACCGACGAGTTCGGCTATCACGCCGTGGAAAACCGCGCCAGTGTTCACGACCTGCACGCGACCATTCTTCATTGCCTGGGAGTCGACCACGAAAAGCTCGTTTACAAGCATCATGGTTTGGAAGAACAGTTGACAGGTGTCGATCCAGCACGCGTGGTGAAAGAAATTTTAAGTTAGTTGGAGACCAGTGTGTACGTGCGATCGTATTGTCGTTCTGGCGGAGTCAACCTCAAGCTTGGTTGACTCGTTGAAGATCCACGGGAAGACGACATTGCCGGGTCATTCGAGAAGTTGACTGATGGCCACCTGATCCATTCCCTCCAGGCCGAGTTCTTTGACCGTTCTGCCATGTTTCCGGCAGTCCGACTGGATCATGATGGAAACCAAATCAATGATGGAATCGATGACGGGTGTCGCCACCCCAAGTTGGTTCCCCAGCGAGGACCATGCGACCAGCCCGTAGGGCGTGTCTTCAGTCAGCCAACGGTTTTCGAGCACCAGGGGTGCTTTGAGTTGAGTGAGCATGTGACTTCCGTTAATGGTTTCCCAGAGATTACCCCGGGGACCAAATCCTGCCCGGTGGAAGGCGTCTGCCACCGGTCGTAAACCGACGCCTGCGGCTTGTCCGATTGCCTGCCGCTCGGCATCCACTTTTTCGATTACCCTGACCACACCGGGCGTCACTCCTTCGTCATAAAAGTAAAATTCTCCGCGGGAGCGTTCAATCCTGCCGGCGTTCATGAGAACTCCCGCAGGATGAACGGCTGGATTCAAGCTGCTCAGGCCGCATTCCAGCACGTTGGCGAGCGGCGTGATTCCCGGAAAAACCTGTTCCAGAATTTGAGTCACCTCCGTCGTTTTCGAGGCAGGCAGGACTCCCAGGCCCAGCTTGACACTTCCCCAGATGTGGGCCTGGGCCGGGGCAGTTTTTCGGCAGACGTATGGTGACGTGTCGGTTTCCGCCAGAATCACTCCCTCGGCAGCGCCCCGGTCTTTGAAAATTTTGGAGAACTCCAAAGATCCAAGCGTCCCGGGTAAAACGACGATGATCTGACCTTCTCGAACGCACGGGGCGCAGACCTCAGCAAACGGCCGGTGCGCGTAAGCAGGTATGGGAACCAGTACCAATCGGGCCGCATCGAGGGCCTCGGAGATGTCCGTTGTAGTTTTGATGAGCTTTGCAGGTCCCACTTCGGCAGCACCATTCAAAGTGATGGTGTTGTTTCCCTCCAGCGGTTGCAATGTGTGGGCGAACTCCGGGATTTCGTAGAGCGTAATGTCATGTCCGCGCAGAGCAAGATTCGCCGCAATGCTGAATGCCGTGTTACCGCCACCAAGGATGGTGATCGATTTGTCAGTCATCTAGTCGGGTCCTGTTTCAACCAATGGAGCAACTGCGGAATTATTGTTTGTCTGTTCATGGGGACGCGGGCGCACGATACCTTCAAACGCTTTTGGCGATTCATCCGTTCGGTAGGGGATTTTATCATGGAGTCGGTTTTTCATGAAGAGCCCCGTTGTGTCTGCAGTCTGTTGAACCTGGTGCGGGGTCGCAAATCACAGGAGGAAAATCCTGCAGGTGATAGACATGGTCCGCCCGATGGTCGTTGTTCTCCACAGCACCTGAATCGGTGCAACCAGTTGTGAGCCAGTGAATTTCGGTGCAGCACGGTCCGAGTTGATTTTGTTCTTGACGCAGCAGAAGAAAAACC
>PBTE01000024.1 GCA_002726515.1 Planctomycetaceae bacterium
CACGGCGCCTACCCACTTTTCCCGAGCGAACAGCGCAAGACATCTGTGTCTCGCCAAAACCGTATTGAGTTGAACCCATTGCCGGAGCACTGCATGCGGCTTGCCATCCTCACATCTTCCGAAAGCTGGTACTTCCGGGATCTCTGCCGTGCGGCACCGCCTGCGGATGAAATCATTGCCGTCCCTTTTTCCCGACTGAGTTCGTCTATCGAAGCAGTCAAATTGTCGGTCACGACCAATGAGTGGAATTTAGGCCAGTTCGACGCGGTCCTGGTCCGCACCATGCCGCCTGGCTCACTGGAGCAAGTGGTGTTGCGCATGGACCTGCTGGGTGCCTTGGAAAGTCAGGGCTGTCCGGTCGTGAACTCTCCAAAATCTCTGGAAGTGGCCGTCGACAAGTACCTTGCATCGCTACAGCTTATGGCAGCAGGACTGCGAGTTCCCCGTACCGTCGTCTGCCAGAGCTGGGACGAAGCAATGCGGGCCTTCGGGCAGTTAGGCGGAGACGTGGTGGTCAAACCGCTGTTTGGCGGCGAGGGACGCGGCATCGCCCGCGTGAACGACGAAGCGATGGCAGTCCGAGCCTTTAAGATGCTCGGTCAACTTAATTCGGTCATCTATTTGCAGGAATTCTTACCGCACGAGGGCTTCGATTTAAGGCTGTTTGTCATCGGCAGTCAGGTATTGGGAATGAAACGTGTCAACACGGATGACTGGCGGACGAACGTCGCCCTGGGGGCGAGATCTGAAAAGCTGGAGGTGACCGACCAGTTGGCCGATATCGCCCGGCGATCAGCAGCCAGTGTGGGTGCCAGCGTGGCAGGAGTTGATGTGCTGCCGGCACGAGACGGAAATTTGTACGTGCTCGAGGTGAATGCCGTGCCGGGTTGGAAATCATTGGCAAAAACAGTAAACACGGACGTTGGTGCCCTCGTCCTGGAACATGTCCGCTCTCTGGTGGGACGCAGTTAAATGACGGTCGAAGCTGGAAACACCAACGTCAGCACGCGTTTAAACCGCTCGGCAGAACAATTCCCCCAATCGACCGCAATCGCCGTTCCCGCGACACGGAACTCCACAGGCCGCCGCAGTTACACAACCTGCACTTTCCAGGAACTGGATGCCGAGTGTACGGCGCTGGCAGGTGGACTTCATGCCCTGGGAGTCCGGCCCGGCACACGATTAGCCCTGCTGGTGCGCCCCGGCATTGAATTCATTGCCTTGACGTTTGCAATGTTAAAAGCAGGCGCCGTGATCGTCCTCATTGATCCGGGAATGGGTCGCAAAAACCTGATCGGTTGTTTGCAGGCGGTTGAGCCTGAAGGCTTTGTGACGATCCCCCTGGTCCATGCAGTTCGCACACTACTTGGCCGCCGGTTTCCTCGCGCGCGCTACAACGTGACGCTGGGCCGCCGCTGGTTCTGGAACGGTGTCACGCTCGACCAACTCCGGGCGTTGGGAAAGCAGCGGGGAGCGGGTTGCCTGGACGGGTGGGAAGCGGCGTCGGATGATCCGGCCGCGATCATTTTCACCACGGGCAGTACCGGACCACCCAAAGGAGTTCTCTACCGGCACGGCAATTTCTCTCAGCAGGTCGATGAACTCAGAGATTTCTATCAAATTCAGCCCGGTGAAATTGACCTGCCCGGGTTTCCCCTGTTTGCACTCTTTAATTGCGCCATGGGAGTCACCACCGTCATCCCGGACATGGATCCGACCCGCCCCGCACAGGTAAATCCCCGTCACATCGTCGAGGCGATACAAGACTGGCAGGTGACACAGGCCTTCGGTTCACCGGCACTCTGGAACGTGGTTGCAAGACATTGCGAAAAGGAACAAGTCCAGTTACCTTCGCTGCGTCGAGTACTATCCGCCGGAGCTCCGGTGCCGCCCCACGTCCTGCGAACCTTGAAGACCGTCATAGCGTCTGAGGGAGACGTCCACACTCCTTACGGAGCCACCGAATCGTTACCTGTCTCTTCCATTGCCGCCAGCGAGATCCTGGACGGCACCGAAAAAGCCAGTCAATGCGGCGCCGGGACGTGTGTCGGCAAACCTTTTCCCGGAATTGACTGGCGTGTCATTGGCGTCTCCGATTCAGCCATCACCTGCATCGAAGAGTCGATGGAACTACCAAACGGCGAAATCGGAGAATTGATTGTGTGTGGCGGCGTCGTCACGACCGAGTACGTGACGCGAAGAGAAGTGAATGCCCTCAGCAAGATTCACGATGGCGAGCGACTCTGGCACCGCATGGGAGACGTGGGCTACCTTGACGAACAAAACCGATTCTGGTTCTGCGGCCGAAAGGCGCACCGCGTGATCACCAATCAGGGAACTCTCTACACGGTCCCCTGCGAAGCGGTGTTCAATACCCATCCGGCAGTCAGTCGATCCGCCCTGGTTGGCATCGGCCCGCCAGGTCGTCAAACTCCTGTGCTGATCGTCGAACCATTTCCGGACCAGATGCCGCGCAAAAGCAATCAACGCAGACGCTTCACACATGAGTTGAAAACAACGGCAGACCGCCACGAACACACAAATCGAATTGATCATTTCTTGTTCCACCCCAGTTTTCCGGTCGATATTCGCCACAATGCCAAGATATTTCGTGAAAAACTTGCCGTGTGGGCCCGGAAGCAGTTGGACGTAACGAGTTGACTTTCAAAAATGTCTATCAGTAAATTTCAATGTCTCATGGATGCCGGAAGGATTCAGCAGCGTTGTGTCCTTACACCCAGTCAATTCATCTGGTCCCTGCTGAAGTTCGGGCATTCCAGTCAACAACCCTTTGAGTAACGGTGGCGTGTCGTCTCCAAAATCGAAACTTCCCATTTTTTTTGTCATCACGGCCTTCTGCCTGATGTGCACCTCGGTGTCCCTTTCCATGAAGGGGAGTGGAGACTTGATTTCCCTGGGTGCGGCGATCATTTTAGGATCGCTTGGGGCCATCCTCTCTACAGTCGGACTTCTCTGGAGTCGTCGTCCCATGAGATTTCAAGTCGCCTGTCTGACTGGCATCGCTTGCGGAATCGCCGCGACGATCTTCGGCCTACTGTCGGCCTACCATCTCCCAGACTCCGCCCTCCGCGGCAGACCTGAACAAGGGAGAGGCGGGCCCGCGCCAACAGCCCACGAAGATAACGCCTCGGCTCAGCCCGCCCCGGACACCAGCGTTGAAACCCCCCTGCCCTTCACCAAACCGGTACCGCCTTCAGACATCTTGTCCAAAATCAAGCGCTGGGGATCATTCAGCACCCGATACGGAATTCGGCTGGTAAAACGACGTGGATCAGAGCGGACCGAACAGCGGGTTGAACTCTCACTGGGAGACATCCTTGTCACCGGGGATGAACAAGCCGGGCAAGCGGAACAGGCAACCGAAATCCTTGCTCCGCGAGCCCGACAACCTGCCGTCCAGCGACCCGCTGCCCCTTCGCTCGAAAATGAACGCATCCCCATCCCCGGTCTGACAGAAAACGAGTTCGCCGGCGAACCCCGAGCGCGAATTCGTCGCGAACTATTTCGTGGCGAACCTGCTCGATATGTTGTCATCGAAATGAAGATGGACTACTCCTCGAAATCGTTGCCGCTTGAATATCTCAGCTGGAATTCCAGCGGGGCCCGCGACGCAGCGTGGGCCCCGGTTCTTGCGGATCAAAACGGCAACCTGGGACGGCTCATCAGACCCGCTCAACATTCCGGGCACTTCACCGTACAACCGAACGAAACCATCCGGGAAATCTTGGTCTTCGAGGCGCCCGCCGCGGAAATCAATCTGCTGCGTCTGGTACTTCCATGTGGTGTGTTTGGCGCCGACCGAAACAGAAATATCGGAATCGAAATTCCACTGCCCAACACCAACCTTGATGACACGCAGGAGTAGTACCCGAAGTGCGGACACTAGTGACTGGCGGAAACGGATTCCTGGGACAATATATCGTCGAGCAACTTGTCGCGCAGGGCGATGTTGTACGCAGCTTGTCTCGCCGCCCAAGCACTGCCCTGAAAGCACTCGGCGTTGAAACCATGTTGGGAGACATGAGAGATCCCGGAATCGCCCAGCGCGCCTGCCAGGACGTGGACTTCGTGTTCCACGTGGCAGGCGTAGCCGGTATCTGGGGACCATGGAAATATTTCCATGGAATTAACACGTGGGCTACCGAGCAACTTGTCACCGGCGCGATTCAGGCGGGAGTACAAAAATTCATCTACACAAGTTCACCGAGTGTCACTTTTGATGGAACGGACCAGGAATATGTCGATGAATCGGAACCCTATCCGTCTCGCTGGTTATGCCACTACCAACACAGCAAGGCACTGGCCGAACAACACGTGCTGCAGGCGAACAACGGAAACAGTTTCTTGACTTGCGCGCTGCGCCCTCATCTCATCTGGGGGCCTCGTGATCAACATCTCGTACCCCGACTGCTTGAACGAGCCCGGGCCGGCCGTTTGCGACAAGTTGGGGATGGCCAAAACCTGATCGACATGATCTATGTCGAGAACGCGGCCCGGGCCCACCTCCTGGCAGCAAAGGCACTCACACCAGGTTCCGCCGTGGGCGGAAACGCGTATTTCATCAGCCAGGACCAACCGGTCAACTGCTGGAAATGGATCAATCAGATCCTGGCACTGGCCGACATCCCGCCGATTCGAAAATCAATTTCCAGGTCCGCCGCCTGGTATCTCGGTGGAGTGATGGAACTGGTCCACACCCTTCTGGGACGCACCAGCGAACCACCCATGACACGATTTTTGGCAGCCCAATTGGCTACCCATCATTATTTCGATATCTCGCGAGCCAAGAGAGACTTCAACTTTCAGCCAGAAATTTCGACCGAGGAAGGCATGAGACGGCTGAAAGACGCCTGGTGAGGCGCCGACCAGCGTTGCCGTGTCTTCCCCGACTTCACCTTCCATCCGAACACTGGCTGGATTCCTAACTCCGATAATCGGTCGCTTTCTCCCAGGTTCCCAGTACACCGATTTTCAGCTCTCGCATCACACCCGTCCTGACGCGATCGCCTACTTGTGGATTTGCGCTCCAAAGGGTAACCTCAAGGATTCGCCCATCGCAGCCAACTTGCGCAGCATACCAAGCTCGAGTTCGTTGCGGCATCTATTTCTCAGTATCCCGAGCTCACTTCGTCTGGACTATTTGCAGGTAATCCTGACAAGGATCGTTGCATGATTGCCAACTCGTCTCAACCGGATCGGCAGAGGATCGTCATTACCGGGGTGGGTTTAACCTCCCCCAATGGCAATCATCTCCAGGAGTTTCGCCAGAATCTCCTGCAGGGCGTCAGTGGAGTCGTGCCATACAACATCCGCTACGTCGGAGACACGCTGGCAGGAATCTGTGATTACGATGAACTGCGTTACCAGAAGCGCAAAGAGGTTCGCCGGGGAACCCGGGCTGGGAGTGTTGGTGTTTACTGCGCTCACGAAACGATTCGCGATTCAGGCATCGACTGGGAAAACCAGGATAAGAGCCGGGTGGGCGTCTACATCGGTCTGACGGAACACGGAAACGTCGAAACAGAAAACGAAGTCTACCAGCTGAAGGGATACGATTACGACACGACGTACTGGTCGCATCATCACAATCCCCGCACGGTGGCCAATAACCCTGCCGGGGAAGTTTCATTGAATCTGGGAATTACCGGACCGCACTATACCATCGGAGCTGCCTGTGCGGCCGGCAACGCCGGCCTGATTCAAGGTGCACAAATGCTGCGGCTGGAGGAGTGTGACATCGCCATCGGGGGAGGCGTATCCGAAAGCATTCACACCTTTGGCATCTTTGCCAGCTTCAAGAGCCAGGGCGCACTGGCGGAACACGAAGATCCGGTTCGGGCTTCTCGGCCTTTTGACATTGCCCGATCCGGAATTGTTGTGGCTGAGGGTGGATGCCTCTACACGCTGGAGCGCCTGGACGACGCCCGCCGTCGTGGTGCCAACATCTACGGCGAACTCTTGGGGTATTCCATGAATAGCGACGCTTCGGACTTTGTTCTCCCCAATCCAGAACGACAGGCTGAGTGTATACAGCAGGCGTTACGGCGGGCCGGACTGGCGGCAGAGGAAATCGATGTTGTCAGCACCCATGCAACCGGGACGGCAAGCGGTGACCAGCAGGAATGTGAAGCGCTTCGGCAGGTTTTTGGAGAACGGTGCGAGAACACGTTCTTCAATAACACCAAGAGTTACATCGGACACGCGATGGGGGCCGCAGGTGCTCTTGAGTTGGCCGGGAATCTAACGGCCTTTGAAGACGGGATCTGCCATCCTACAATCAACGTCGACGAGTTGGATACCGTATGTGACCTGGCCGGACTGGTGTTAAACGAACCACGGGAATTAGGAAACGTACGTTACATCCTGAACAACTCGTTCGGCATGCTGGGAATCAACTCGGTGGTGATCATTGGAAAGTTTTAAGCTGGAGACACAACCAGGAAAGTGACAGAGTAATCTGGGAGCCTATTTCATGACATTGGCAGAAATCCGAGAAGAGATCATCGACATTTTACATGACATCGCTCCTGACGAAGATCTTAGCGAGTTGAAGGATGACGTTGATTTTCGTGAACAATTGGAACTGGACAGCATGGACTTCCTGGACATTGTGATGGAACTGCGGAAACGCCACCGCGTCCAGATCCCGGAAGAAGACTACGGCGAATTGGCCAGCATGCATCGCACGGTCACTTACCTGGAACCGTTACTGAAGGATGTTGCCCGTGTCAGCTAAGTCCGTGGAATCCCTTCGCTCCATCCTTACCGCAGGACGACCCTAGTTGTCCTTCCGGATCTCGACAGGGCTCAGCGAATGTACGACACCATTATCATTGGCGCCGGCATGTCGGGTCTCGCTGCAGGAATTCGTCTAGCCCATTTTGACCGACGGGTCTGTATCCTTGAACGACACACCACGATTGGGGGATTAAATTCCTTCTACCGCCTGAACGGGCGTGATTACGATGTCGGGTTACACGCCGTAACAAATTATATGCCCAAGGGGACTCGCCGGGGTCCATTGGCAAAACTCCTGCGACAACTGCGTTTCCGCTGGGAGGATTTCTCCCTGGCCCCACAAATCGGTTCCACCATTGCCTTCCCCGGTGTCCAACTGCAACTGGGCAACGGACTGGAATTGCTCGAATCAGAAATCGACAAACATTTTCCGTCACAAAAAGACAACTTCCAGCAACTCTTGACTCAAATCGCGGACTACGACGAATTGGAACAGCAACCGTTCGAGGCTTCAGCCCGGCAGGTTGTCTCCTCAACCATCAGCGACCCCTTGCTGGTTGAAATGTTATTGTGTCCCCTCATGTGGTATGGCAATGCCCGCGAATCGGACATGGATTTCGGGCAGTTCTGCATCATGTTCCGAAGCATTTTCATGGAGGGATTTTCCAGACCATTTGCCGGCGTACGTTTAATCCTCAAGAACCTGGTGCGGCGATTTCGTGAACTGGGAGGGGAACTGAAACTCAGCCGCGGAGTCGACCGGATTGTTCACGACAAGAAACACGTCAACGGAGTTGTCCTGGACAACGGCGAACAACTTCCTGGCAAACACATTCTTTCCTCGGCGGGTTGGTTCGAAACGTTGCGCATGTGTGGTGACGTTGTTTCGTCGTCCACGAGAGGACCGGGCAAACTTTCGTTCACCGAAAGCATCGCGATCCTGGATAAACAACCCAGACAACTGGGGCATGATCGGACAATTGTTTTTTTCAATGACTCCGACAAATTCAGGTGGGAACAGCCCAAGACAATGTGCGACCTCCGCACGGGGGTAATTTGTTCACCCAACAACTATTGGTACGAGGACGTCAGCGGTAAGCAACAGCAGTTGTCCGAAGGAGTGATCCGCATCACGGCTTTGGCCAACTTTGATGCCTGGCAAAATCTTCCGGAAGAACAATATCGACTGGAAAAACTGCGCTGGCACGAACGCACGGTTACTTCTGCCGTACGGTTCATGCCTGACTTTCGACGACACATCATCGATACAGACATGTTCACGCCCAAAACCATACATCGCTTCACATGGCACGACAACGGTGCAGTTTACGGCGCGCCGAACAAACACCTGGATGGAACAACCCCCTGGAAGAACCTTTATGTTTGCGGGACAGATCAAGGTTACGTCGGTATCATAGGGTCCATTCTGAGTGGGATTTCAATTGCTAATCGGTACTGCCTGCAAACGACATGAAGGTCCGTCAACATGCCTAGAGATTTCCTGCAAGGTGTCCAGTCGGAATACGATGTCGTCGTGATTGGCAGTGGGCTTGCAGGCCTGACCTGTGCCAACACGCTGGGACGAGCCGGATATTCGGTCCTGTTGGTCGAACAGCACTATAAACTCGGTGGCATGGCAACCTGGTTTAAAAGGCCCGGCGGTCACATCTTCGACATATCACTCCACGGATTTCCCGTTGGCATGATCAAAAGCTGCAGACGTTATTGGACCCGTGAAATCGCTGACTCCATCATCCAACTGAAAAACATTCGATTTGACAATCCAATGTTTTCCCTCACCACGACCTTCGATCGGGAGGATTTCACACGACTCCTCACGGAACGTTTCCAGCTGGAACCTTCGACAGTCCATGAGTTTTTCGACCATGTTCGATCGATGAATTTCTATGACGACCAGGCAACTACCACCCGCCAGCTCTTCGATCGTTTTTTCCCGGGTCGCGAGGACGTAATCCGCCTGCTCATGGAGCCGATCACCTACGCCAACGGTTCAACACTCGAAGACCCTGCCTTGAGCTACGGCATCGTTTTTTCAAACTTCATGTCAAAAGGAGTCTTTACGTTCGAAGGCGGAACCGACCGTCTCATTGGTTTGATGCAAAAGGACCTGGTGAAAAATGGCGTGGACCCGCGCATCCGCTGCAACGCGGAAAATATCATGGTTCATCGTGGCCAAGTTACCGGCGTGCAAGTGAACGGACGAATGATCCGAACCCGGGCGGTCGTCTCGAATGCCAACCTGAAGTCCACGATCCTCAACCTGGTAGGCCAGGAACATCTGGACCGCGGCTTCGTGAACGAGACAAGCGCTGTGCGACTCAACAATTCCAGCACTCAGGTATACATGGCATTGAAGGAGGACGAAAGGATTGACGAATCGACGGGCGACTTACTCTTCAGTTCGACCGCACCGTTGTTTCGCACCGACGCGTTATTGAGCCGGGACGTCACCAGCCGGACCTACTCATTCTACTACCCTCGTACCCGCCCCACCGGTCGACCGCGATGCCTGGTGGTCTCAAGTACCAACGCGAATTACAGCGACTGGGCCGGACTGTCATCGGAAGACTACGAAGCCAGCAAAAAGGACCTCGTCGAAACCACCTTGGTAGCCATTGAAAAATACCTCCCCAACTTACGTGATCGGCTGGACCATGTCGAAGCAGCGACGCCGTTGACTTTCAAGCACTATACACGTCACGTTCATGGTTCAAGTTTCGGCACCAAGTTCGAAGGACTGGCCGTCAGTCGTTCCCTACCCGAGCAGGTCCGAGGTCTGTTTCATGCGGGAAGCGTAGGAATCATCATGTCCGGCTGGCTGGGAGCGATCAACTACGGCGTTATCGTTGCTAACGGTGTTGACGCGATGCTGAGCAAAGTGGAAACTCAGTCTTCGGACGTCGCGAATTTGGTCACCGAAGTGTAAGGTGGCAGTGAGCCCGGTATTTTTCCGAGAGGAGTCAACACCATTTTTTGGTCCGATCCCGGTTACCCGAGACGGTCCTTCCCGCTCGTTTCTCAACCAAACAATCAATTTTCACTGGCTTCGCCGGAAATCAATCAAGACAATTCACATGGCCACGAAAACTTCTGACGTACATCCCCCGGCGTTCAACATCCATGCGGCCATCCCGCACCGTGAACCCATGCTGCTGATCGACGAAGTCGTCAGTCTGACGCCTGGACAGATCGTTTGTCGAAAGACGATTCGCGACAACGAATTCTTCCTGCAAGGACATTACCCTGGCCACGCGATTGTACCTGGCGTGATTCTCTGCGAGTGTGCCATGCAGGCCGGCGCAATCCTGCTTTCAGAACAGGTCGAGGATGAGGCGGGAATCCCCGTCGCAACACGGCTGAACAACGTCAAATTCAAAAAAATGGTCAAACCTGGAGATACCATCGAGGTCCAGGCCCGACTCCGTGAACATCTTTCCGACGCATTTTTTCTCGATGGAAAAGTGATGGTCGATGGAAAGCTGGCAGCGCGCCTGGATTTCGCCTGCACCCTCACACCAACGTTGTCGGAAGATAGCGTGTAGGCAACAAACTGCGGCCGGCGTGGCCGACCGCGGCGTTCGTCGTCGATTCGTGGATCCTTTCCTGCTACCCTACTTCAAGCAATTTATTTCATGGACTTCCTGGAACTCGCCGACAAATCTTTTCTCGTCTTCGGCCTCGCCAATCGCAAGAGTGTCGCCTACCACATAGGCCGTACTCTCGAAAGCTGCGGAGCGCTCCCCGTCTATGTCGTGCGGTCTGAACAGCGGAAGAAATCGCTTGAAACACTTCTGCCGAAGTCCGATATCTACGTCTGCGACGTCGAACACGCACAACAGATCGAAGCGCTGAGAGTTGACATCTCCAAGAAACATGACACCTTCCATGGCCTGATTCATTCTATCGCATTTGCAGACTACACCGATCAAATCCGGCCTTTTCATGAGACGGACAAGGCAGCGTTCCTGCGGTCTTTCGATGTCTCCTGCTATTCACTGATCACACTTTGCAATGAATTCAAGAACTTGTTACACCCCGATGCATCGGTCGTTACCGTGTCGATCTCGACAACTCGCATGGCCAGCGAAAATTATGGCTGGATGGCACCGATCAAAGCTGCTTTAGATTCCTCGATTGTTTTTCTGGCAAAGTCCTTCAGCCGCTTTTCCAACATTCGTTTTAACGCCGTGTCCCCAGGTTTGCTGAAGACATCTGCCTCGGCGGGAATTCCCGGCTACGTCGATTCATATTTATTCGCCGAAGAGGTCATTCCCAGGAAGCAGGCGGTCCGAACAGAAGAAGTGGCCAACGTTGCGACTTTTCTGCTGAGCCCGCGCTCCAGTGGAATCAACGCTCAATCCGTCGTCATCGACGCGGGGATGTCGATCAACTATTTCGATCGTGACATCGTTCGAAAGGTGACGGAATCCTCTCAACAGTCAACGACCGGTTGAAACGAATCACCTTTCCGTGTTTGGTTGCACTGATGATTGGCCTCGAACGGCCCCGATTCTGCAAAAATCACTCAGTTTCTAAAAAAAAAAATCTCTGGCAGTTTTGAACCTGAGAACTTTGATCAGAAGCTCGCAAATTGCCTCCAAGGACGATAAAACCCGGGTTCTACACTGCACTGTGCGGATTTATCAGTCTCCGGCTCGAGCCTGCCACATTCGACTGTGGTCGGCGGGTCCCCCCCTAATTTTTTCCGTAAAACCCCCAGGAAACCAAAAACACTGTAATTTCCTTGAAAGATTCTCCTGGAGACGATAGGGGCTATCGACATGAATCTACTCTAGGTAGTAAATTGTAGCGTCTCGTCATCCTTCACCTGAAGGATGACGAGCTATCCAATGAGTCACAGTCACGTCGACAGACTGGTTGTGTCTGTGTGACTTGTTTTAAACCTACAACCAAACTTGTTATTACTTGCTAGAGGTAAGGAGAGATGAAATGCCCCAAGGTACGGTCAAGAAGGTGATTTCCGAGAAAGGCTTTGGATTCATCGAAGGCGAACGTGGTGACATATTCTTTCATCATACCGCCCTTGTGGGAACCACGATTGAAAACCTGCAAGAGGGTCAACTCGTGGAGTACGAAGAAGGAAGTGGCCCCAAGGGTCCACGGGCCGAAAACGTAAAGCCTGCCTAAAACCATTGAATGGTTTTCTGGCAACTTTTTGATTCGTGACACCTTTCCATGGGTGCCAGGTCTTTCGTTGCTGCTTGTATTGGCCAGCAACCGTTTTCTCCGGGTCGTGCCCGGCCGGTACTGTAACCACTGGTCTTCACGACTACTCGGTGGGTGTTGGCCATTTTCGGACCCCTCTGAGCGGGGAGATAGTTTTAGGCCCCGGAAGAGGATTTCTAGCTCTGCGCGCCTGGTATTCAGATCTGAAATCCTTCATCAACTAGAAAGATCGTGGCGCCGGTAGTGCCAGTTCGCTATCTGGCGTTCATTCAGCGGAAATAGGTCGGTCGATCTATTGCTGTCTTGCTTGACAACTTTTCCTGTAGCTCTTTCGCATCCCAGGCGAACAGCGGACTGATCTCGACAGGCGTTCCACTATCGACTTGAATTCCCGCCTTCTGTAACCAAGCCCGATGAATTCCGGCCATCTGAGCCTGGGCGGTTCCGGGAGTATCGTGTTCGGCTTCCGGGGGGTTCTTGACGGGCGCAAAGGTCTCCCCGCGGTCAACCTCCACCACGATGGCCTGGCCCGCAGCGGGTAACAGGTCAAAGATAAAACGCTCGAACTTGATGGCATTCGGTTCTGACGGGTCAACAGACTGGCCATGCTGGCTGATACACGCCAATTTTTTACAAGCCAGATGAAAAGGCATCTTTATACGCCCGCTTGCTGCCTTCTCTAAAAACCCTACGTCGAACACATGTACTGCAATATTACCAGCCCACGACAAGAGTGATCCGTCAGACGCCTGCGCAACGGCTTGTTCTTTTGGAAAATCGCTGTATTCGATGATCCGGAGTTTTCCGTCAACTGCCACAACATTTCCAACCTTCTCAAAAGCATTTCGTTTTTCAATCACCAACGTCGTAACGTCAGAGCAAGAAAGGACGTGGTACCCGAGATATTGCGGTTCGGCGACGGGAGCCAAAGGATTGTCCACCTGAACGTAGAATAAACAATCGACTCCTCGGGTTCGCATCGATTGAAACAGGCGCGCCTGGTCAAGCGCAGCCAACAGTCCTCCATGACCGTCAGGACTTAAACACAACGACGCCTTGTTTTGCAGCAACAACTTACCGGTTGCCGATTCGACTGCCGGCATCACACCCTGGCAGAAAACAACCAGGTCGTCTTCCCCCAGACCAAAACGCTCATGCTTTTCGAGAAAGTCAACTGTCTCGAGATGCGTTGCCGGACTCGTCATCACGTAAACGGGCAGGGGTACGCCAAAACGATTCCCCGCAGCACGGACCTTTTCGATCAGAATCTGAAAGAGACTCGCATCGGAAACAGAACCGATGGGATACATTCCCTTGGGATGTGCAAACCCCAATCGTGACCCCTGTCCTCCGGCTACAATCACCACTCCGACAGTACCTGCTCGAAGCACTTCCTCACCAGCACGTTCTGCCTGCTGGCGACTAATATCTTGATCGCTGTCGTGGAGCCGATATGAGGGCGGCGCCGATATGCGACCGGCGATATCCCCTTCCGTTGACTGCAAGTCACGTCGTTTCCAGAGCTCGTCCAATTGCGTGAGATCCAGAGCCCGGATTTCCCAGGCGATTGACTGACGTTCCTCTGAATTCAATTCTTCCCAAAATTGCAAAACATGCTCTTGATTGAAAGGAGCGAGCGTTTGGTGCAATTGTTGGAAAAGAGAATCGCCCATCGATTTGTCCCGCGTTCCGGTTTTACAGGCAATAAGGTCCGGCTTGACCGGAAATCCGGGTCCTGCTTGAAACGAAAGTCAACACCTGAAGTGACTTCGCGCTCACTCCTGTCCCGATTTCAACTTTCATGTACTGGACCTCTCTTTAGCCTTAAAGGACGGTCACCGAAAGAGCAGTTTTTGAGAACAGCCCGCCGCCCCATCAGCAGTGGCTTGAATTGTTTCGTAGACTCAATGCCGTGCTTCCCCCGGCTGTTGTTTCGTCCGGTTGAACGAACCGTCATTCCCGCTCCGATCTGCCGTCACGTCGAGCGAATGCGTGACAACTCTGGTTTCACGGGTGCAGAATTATTTTGGACCAGCAAGTCCAACCGCTGATTGATCTGAACTTGGCGCCAACATTGCCATTTGGCGAGTCGGTAACCAAGACCCAAAGGTTTGTGGCAACGTGTCGGGGATAGAAACACAGGTGGAAGGCAATGTGAAAGAACCGGTGGACTCCCCCAAAGGCCTGTCAGCGGCGTGCGTTGATCAACTTTTCCCACCAACGTTGAAAAACCGGCTCTTGAGCTTGGAATTGCCGAAAACAGCGTGCCATCCCGGCATCCCGCTGAAACGATACTGCGTACAACGGCAGACTTCCAGCCGGGAAAAGTCTGACACAGCCTTACGGCTTGGAAATTTCCAGGCGTACCGGCTTGCTCTCGACAGAGATTTCCTCTCCGTCCACTTGCGTTGTCACAACAGCCACCAAGTCGTTATTGGTTTCGTCAGTTAATTCCGGAGCAGCAACAAGCTGGATATCGAGTTCATCCTTGTCCGCCGGAATGGCGATTTCAATCGGGGCGCTGATAACGGCAGGCCCTTGCTTCCAACGAAAGGAGACCGCATGTTTTTCTTCACCAAATCTCACCACTCTTATCTTCAGAGTCTGTTTTCCATCCGGCGCAATGGGACCCTGCGGCTCCAAAAGAACGACCAGTGGCTGAACGACCTGCAAATGAACAGCGTCGAGAACCACCTTCTTCGTCTGATGTTCAAACGTGCCCGTACTGACCAACTTGAAGTTGTAATCGCCTCCCTCCAGATCCTTGCTTCCCTTCAAGTCGATCAAATATTGCTTCTGGCCGTCCCCCACGGGTTTTACCTCGGCGCTAAATCCTTCAGGTAAATCTTCGACCGCAAAGCTGACGGCTTCCTTGAAGTTCGAGTTGATGCGTGTCACGTCGATCGGTACCGACGCGGCACCGATTCGCTGTGGAAAGTAAGCGACACCATAGGCGAGCTTGACGTCAAAAAATTCCGGAAAAACGGGCCCGAAGCCCAAAGCGATTTTGTCGTCAAGCGAGGCTGGTCGATTCGGAGTTTGCGGTGACGCCGTTCGCCACGCATCCAGACCGGAAACCAACACTTTCACGGGTTGGCCTCCGATTTCAGCCTTTCCCCAGATTCGGACGAATTCCAGACGGCCCGGTTCAATTTCCTCGGGAAATGTCACCTTCATTTCGGTGTCATTCCCGTTTTCCGGAATGACGTTATTTTCAACTTGAACATCCACGCCGATTCCATCAACGACAAGTTCAATAGGGCCAGGGTAGCCCAGCCTGGTCGCAGTCACCTTTGTCGCAAACGTACCTCCCTGAGGCACATTGTGCGTTTCCTTATCCAATGTCAAAGTAAACCAATCATTAAACGGATCGACTTCAATTCGGTAGCTGTGAGCAGGACTTCCGTCTTCCACCAGGTTTTCAGCCAACAGGCGATAGGTTCCATCTGCTGGAAACTCGTGTTCCAACAATCCCTCTCGATTACCTACGTCGTCAATCTCCTTGATCAGGTCTCCATCGGCATTCAAGAGTTCCAAATACAGGTCTGCCGGAGAACCATACCGCTGCGTCTGACCGCGAAAAGCCCAGCGATCTCCTTTTTTGACTTCGAACTCATAATAGTCCCGGTCGCCTGCTTCCGTGAATCGACCGTTGATCGCACACGGCAACGTGATCTTTGTAGCCTGCTTCGATTCGTTGTTCGGCTCGGACTCCATTTTCTCATCGCGATGATCGGACAACACAGTGACAAAACCGCCTGCCTGCCCCTGTGGAAACCGCACACTCAGCGTCGAGATCTCCGGAGACGTCTTGCTGAACTGGGTGTTAATCGGGCGAACGCCTTCGACCGCACTCCCCGCCACCTGAAATGTCGTAACGTCGCCCGATTTCCCGGCCAGTGGAAAAGTCGTGGTAACCAACGGAAAGTCGCCCACTCGCAAACGATAGTAATGAAGATCACTCCCCTCGTGCCGCATGTCCCGAATCTCGATGTAGTAGTCACCCGCCTCTGCCACACAATAGCGGAAGCGACTATCGGCCCCCATTCCACTTTCGTCGTCGTTGTTCGCGACCTCCGAGCCATTGGCGTCCAACAACCGTATGGTCGAATCCAATTTGGACCCAATCCGCTGAGCGACTACTTCCACAGAAATCTTCTGTCCGGCTTGCGCCGACAATTTATAGTAATCGGACAACAGCGCAGTGGTATTGCCGACTACAGCACCGGATGCGGATACAGCCTGAGCAGTCTTCAGTTCGTGGTGGCTGTCGACCGAGTCGACACTGGGCAAATCATCAAGCATGAGTAGCTGTACATTACTTACTCCGTCGGAACTGACGGTTCGCAGCGCTCCAACACCCAATTGCACTTCCCGGGGCAACGTCATGCGAATCGTACGTTGCTTGTTGCCATCTGTCCCTTCGGTTGGCGGCAGAATTTCGCACCGCGCCGGGAAACTCGTCCAGATCGAAGACAAACTCCCCAAGTTTTCCCCCCAGATTGTCACATCAGCAGATTCACCGGGTGTGACCGCGTTGGGGATGCACCGGGTGAGTTGTGGCGGAGCGCTGTAGACCACCTCAGCGGTTCCAAGAAACGAAACCAAAATAAGCACCGCGCCGGTGAGTGGCCTCAATAGCGACTTCCAAGGCCCTCTTATTCTCGGGCTATCAAAGCGGTGGCTTAAGTTGCCACATTCCATCCTGCCTCTGGGAAAACTGTGCGTCTGATACATAACAGGGAAATCTCCCATTAAAACTAAAAGTGGCCGAACGAACGTTTACCGTTATTCTCGTCACCGAGCAGAGTACTGTCAATCTTTTCCGGGAATAAGCCACCCAAAGAAAACCCCGGGAAGTTGACCCCATTTCCCTCAACCAGTAGCCTGTAGGTCTGGCATGTTTTCAGAATTATTCTCTAGACCATCTTATTTTAAGGAACCCGTATGTGCCCCAGCGTTGCATCACGTACTCAGTACAATTTTCACCTGGAGACGGCGGACAGGGGATGCCCTTCTGAGTTCCGGAGAGGGACAACTCGCCACAGTTTCAACCAGGCTCATTGCCCCCTCCCCTGTGGCCACAGGTTTTCATCTCGCTTCTCCCTGCTCCTGGTGGCCTTGATACTGGTTTTTTGCGGTTCCGTGGGTGGTGCCAGCGCAGCCAACCAACTGACAGAAGCTGAAAAGCGTGCGGGTTGGAAGCTGCTGTTCGACGGAAAAACGACGGATGGTTGGCGAAGTTATCGCAGCGACCAGGTGAAAGCAGGCTGGCAAGTGCGGGACCATGCACTCACGCGGCTCACCGACGGTGCCGGTGACTTGATGACGATCGAGCAGTTTGACAATTTCGAGTTGTTGATCGACTACCGCATCTCACCGGGAGGTAACAGCGGAATATTTTTTCACGTGACTGAAGAGTCGGAGGAGGCGTGGCACAGCGGACCCGAAATTCAGATCCTGGACAACCAGGGTGCCCATGAATCTCAAAAGTCAGGTTGGCTTTACGATCTCTACAAATCCCAGAAGCCTGCTTGGCTGGCCATGTTTGAAGAACCCGTGGGCGCCACCAGCCCCGAACATGTCGATGCGACACGTCCCGCCGGACAGTGGAATCATGTCTATTTAAGAGTAGGAGAACAATGCGAAGTCGTGGTCAACGGGGTCGGATATTATTACTTCCGCAAGGGAGATGAAGAGTGGAACGAACGGGTTGCCAAAAGCAAGTTCGCGCCTTATCCGTCCTTCGGAAAAAGTTCCAGTGGCCACATCCTGGTCCAAGACCATGGGAATGAAGTCGCCTTCCGAAATATCAAAATCCGGATGCTGGGTCCCGGTGACAGCGTCTCCGACCCGGTGGACGGAAAATTACCGGTACGGGCAGAGGTTGCTTTTCCCAAGTTGCAATGGAACAGCTGGAGCCCGGTGGATGAAAAAGGCCGCCTTTCGTCCCTACGACTGATGGAGCTGACTCATGCTGGTGATGGTAGTGATCGACTGTTTGCCGTGGTACAGCAGGGGCTGATAGAAGTTTTTTTGAATGATCCTGAAGTAACGAAGTCTAAAACCTTTCTCGACTTGACAGAACGCATTCCTGCGTGGTACCAGGAACGCTCTGATGATGAGTGTGGCCTGCTGGGCCTGGCGTTCCACCCCAACTACGCCAGGAACGGCCAGTTTTTTGTTTATTACAACTCCCGTAAGTCCTCCACCACCTCGGTCATTTCTCGTTTCCGGGTATCTTCCGGAGACCCCAATCGAGCGGACGCGACGAGCGAAGAAGTGCTGCTTGAAATTCCCCAGACGTTTGCCAATCACAACGGGGGTTCCATTGAATTTGGTCCTGATGGTTATCTGTACATCGGCCTTGGTGACGGCGGAGCCCGCAACGACCCGGGAAAAAACGGGCAGGATCTGACAACCTGGCTCGGCAACATTCTGCGCATTGATGTCGACCGCCGCGCTCCGGGCAAGCCTTACGCGATCCCTGCGGAAAACCCCTTTCGAGATCGCCCAGGCGCCCTGCCGGAAATCTACGCTTACGGATTTCGCAACGTCTGGCGGATCGCGTTTGATCGTCAAACAGGAATGCTCTGGGCTGCCGATGTGGGGCAAAATCTGTGGGAAGAAATCAATGTCATTCAACCTGGCGGGAATTACGGCTGGAGTCGGCGTGAAGGTGTCCACTCCTTCGGAACCGAATTGTCAGCCCCGCAAGACCCACCCATTGACCCGGTTTGGGAATACGGTCACCGCGTGGGAGCGTCAGTCACGGGAGGCCGTGTCTATCGTGGCCGTCGAGTTTCGGCGCTGAACGGCTGGTACCTTTACGGGGACTACATTGCCGGCAAGGTCTGGGGACTGAATTTCGACCAAACCCAGGGCAAGGTACAAAGCAATCAGAGTGTGGCAACCATCGGGCGACCGATCGTTGCTTTCGGAGAAGATGAACAAGGCGAAGTCTACGTACTGGTCGAATCGCCCAACGGGCGCGCCATTTATCGCCTGGCACCGGAAGATGCCGCAGAAAAATGAGTAGCGGAAGTTCATCAAGCGGGCATCAAGTTCCGCAACCCGCCACCTCCACACTGGCACCGGAAGCTGCACTTTTGGCGACCGCTTCGGTGAACTCCATGTAGGCCACTCCGGTGGCGAAATCAGTTAACTTGATTTCCCCTTCACCGCGGATGGCGTCGACGAAATCCTCTTCAACACGCCAGCTGTACTTTTTCTCCGGCGGAATAGCCACCTCCCGGAGTTCGCTGTCTCCGTGAGAAGCAGCGAAGATCTTGTCCTCGGGTGAAACCAAATACTTGATCGTGCCTTCACTTCCGTACAAGTGAATCTGATCGCCCGGTCCATGGTGAATGGCTCCGCTAATGTGATAGATAGAGCGGGCACCACCCGGCAACTCACCCAGAACCTGCACACTGTCAGGGATTTCCGCCTCGGCTAAATCGTTGGTTTCCGCATTCAATCGCCGGGACGTGAAGGTCTGAGTCTGAGCCAGCACGCGTTCGGCCGAAGGAACCCAACGAGTCACCGCCTCGTGCAGGATTCCCAACGACAACATATTTACGCCACTGAATTCCCGAATCTGGCGCCAGTGCAGCGGAGTTTCCCTGCCTGCCAGAGAATTATTAACCGACAATGCGGCAACTTCACGCAAATCACCCAGGAACCCGCTCCCCACCATCTCGCGAATGACAGGCAAGCCACTAAATCCGAAAGGACTGGGAACAATTTGTGTCACCAGTTCCGGATGCTGCTGACTGGCTGCGTACATTTTGCGTGCTTCCACAGCACTGGCCGCCATCCGTGCCTCGGTGAGCACATGCTTACCGGCCTCGAGTGCGGCCAGCGTAATCGGGCAATGCAAATAGGGCCAGGTTCCAATGACAACCGCGTCAATGTCGGAATCGCCAACCAACTGCTCCCAGTGGTCGTAAGTCTTGGGGATCCCGTATTTCTCCGCCGCTGCTCGCGTCGATTCCGCGCGACGATTCACCACGCCCGTGATTTCAACCTCTTGACAACGACGTAGTCCTGGAACGTGTTGCAAGTGGCAGTTGCCCCCGAGTCCTACAATCCCGACACGAATTTTTTCCATTTCTACGCACTCCTGATCAATTTGACATCCCCAACGAACGAGCCGTGACCTCCTTTGCCAGGCTCAGAAATTCAACTCGCCAGCGGCAACGGAAGTCTGCCCCAACCATAACGCTTCGCTCACAAAATACCACCAGGAGCCTGACTTTGTGCGCACCCAGAGATTCTCTTGCCGGTCGAAAACCTGACCGTAGAGAACCATTGAATCGCTCTTACCCTCCGTTTTCGCCACGACAACGATCGGTCTGCACACAAACTACACGGTCGTTGCCGCCAGTGCCAGGGCTCCATGCAATACCATTTCTTCCCCCAGTTCCGCCGGCTTTAGTTGGTAGGTTCCCCGGCGGGGTGAAAAGACACACTCCTCGACGCAAGAGCGCAAGGGGGCCAGGTAGTGCTCTTCACCCGTCAGGGGGATACCACCTCCCACGACCACGACGTCCGGTCCCAACAGGGTGATCACTTGTGCCAATCCCCAGCCGTAGGCCCGGATTCCCTGACGGAAAATGTCAGCTGCAAATGCATTGCCACGAATCAGGGCCGTCGCCAGAAATTTCCCGTCCAACCTGCTGACGTCGTCAGCACAGAGTGCCAACAGTTCCCGTACAGAAGGATCGTCCCGACCTTCTCCATCGAGAAGTCCGGCCCGGGCAGCTGCGGTCATGCCCCAGCCACTTGCCAATGATTCCACGGTGTGATTTGCACCGGGCTGCTCCCAATGCGGTCGCAAATGCCCAATCTCCGAGGCTCCACTCTTTCCTCCCAAGTAGAGTTCTCCGTCGATCACCAGGGCTCCCCCAATCCCGCTGCCAACGTTGCTGTAGAACACGACTCGGTGCCCCTTTCCCGCACCAAAACGAGCTTCCGCCAACCCCGCCAAATCCGAATCATTGCCCAAACAGGTCGGTCGCTGCAGCGTCTGCCGGCTCCAGGCCGTGATCGAAAAATTCTCCCAACCCTCAATCTGGTGGCTCTTGATAACGGCTCCCCGTGATCGATCGATCGGCCCGCCAAAACCGATTCCAATCGCCCGCACACCGTGCTGCAAAATCAGGTCGGGCGCCACTTCCAGAATCTGCTGCAAAATCCCCGCGGACCGCCCCGCCGGGTCGACAGTCCGGCGCTCCAAAGCCTGCAGGGGCTGACCTGCACCCGCACCCACCCCCAGTTGAAGTTTGGTGCCGCCAATTTCGATTGCCAGGAACATGATTGGTACGTGTTGCTTCTTTTTCCAATGGAACGTTTCAAGAGACGAAGGGACGCACGGTCAACACGACCAGTTCGCGTGCTGATTGCCATCCGTTGACCTTCTACGACTGTCAGGCTCCTCCGGCGAACGTGTCCCCGTCAACTTCTCCGTTGCTTCTGCCCGGTCATGCCTTCAAGCTTTTCCTGATATCCCGTATTCGCTGTCCCGCTTCTGAATTTTTGTAGAAGGAATCGAGTGGAAAGCATCCTGAAATCAAACCGTTGCGAGGTCCCGTCGTGCAATCACTGAAGGTGCGACAAATCCTTTTACGTTGCATTTGCCCGCCGGAGAGGGTATCTGCCGGCATTTCCGGGTAGGAAAGGACCATCCGTCCCAGGCCCACGAAGTCAATCCAACCGGCACGTATCACCGCCTGAGCGACATGGGGCAGGTAGTCTTGCAGATAAGAGTACCCCGTACCCACCAGGGGCAATTCCGGCACCGCCTGCTTGCACTGCCGAGCCATCTGAATCTGTCGAGTCACTCCCACCAACGGATCTTCCGGTGGCTGATACCCGTCACTGGGAGGAAACAGGGCCGGCCGCTGGGCGTGCGGGTTGTAATACGGACTGCCACAAGAGACGTTCACCGCCACCACACCCAACTCGACCAAAGTGCGCAACAATTCAATCGGTTCACTTAAATCAATCTGCCGCGGGTCAGCCGTCGACATTCCAAAACCGAATTCATAGGGCAACAAGTGCTGATATTCCATCGGACGCCCAGCCCCGCGACTGGCTTGGTGAGGCAGGACATCGAACGCGCTCAAACGGACGGCAACGGGCAGGTCCGGATGCTCTGCTCGGATGCGTCCGACAATTTCTCGTAACAGGCGGGTTCGTCCTTCGAAGTCACCACCAAAACGTCCCGCCCGCTTGCGGGCACTTAAAAATTCATGGATCAGATATCCGTGACATGCCTTCACATCGACAAACTGATACCCCGCGTGTCGGGCGACTCCCGCAGCTGCCACGTAATCATCCATCAACCGCTCCACTTCATCGTCCGTCAAAACCACGGACGAATCATCGGGATCAATGTGAAACTTCGCGTCCAGCAGAGGATGGTGGTAAGCAATCCGGGGCTCCAACCGACTTTTTTCCCGCGGGCAGCAGAAGCGGCCCGAATGGGTGAGTTGCAATCCTACCAACAAATCGTCTGTTTCTCCGAACCGCTCAAGATGGACCCGCCGCAGTCGATCCAACAAATCGGCAAGTCCGCTGCGATTGGTGGAAACCGCAAGCATTTGATTGGGATTGCCCCGGCCTTCTGGAACCACGGCGGCAGCCTCGCCGCCCCAAATCAGCTTCGCCCCGCTTTTTCCAAAATTTTCCCAGCGGCGGAACGTGTACTCCGAAGGAGATCCATCTTCGCGGCCGTCCCAACCCTCCATGGGATGTATGCACCAGCGGTTGCCGACAGTGAAAGAACCGATGGCTCCAGGCTCGGCAAGCGGGGAATGTTGCTGGGCGGAAAGAACTTCTTCATCAACCGGCAGTTCGAGACTCAGCGATTGTAGATGTTCACGAAACTCTGCCACGCCCCCGAGGCGGGAAATAGTGGGAAAACTGCTGTCCACAGCGATTTATCCTTTCCAGTCTCGGTCGCACACCCGGTGAATGACCCGATCAAAGGTTCGATCCGGATCGGGCTTTCAAAAACATCTCCACTGTTTTCAGCCAGGTTACCCGCACACGCGGCAGCACCCCGGAGAACCGATGAGGCGCCGCCGGCAGCAACCCACACCGGGCCGGTCTGCTGAATCCATCATGCGGAACGGGTCCACCAACCTGATGGAAGAATTGTACCGCCTCTGACTGCCGGGTCAAAGCGACGTCGTGACCGCCTGGCTCCCCCTTTCGACGTTGCACTTGTAGCCGGGACGTTTAACCGGCGCCCGGTACGGGCTTGCGTACCACGACAAAATCAGCCACCTGGAACCCGCCGGACTTTCTTGAATCAAGCCGGGTTGGCCCATTATCTACTATTGGACGGCAAGCTGATCTGGTAAAATAGATTACAGAGGTCAAACAATGAAGCCCTGTCAAAGAAACCAAAAATCGTGCAACCGGTCCGGCTTGAATCGTCGAACCTTTCTGGGTAATGTCACAGCCGGAACACTGGCGGGCAGTGTCCTGGGGTGCAGCAGTGGCGACGTAGAATACGACGCATCTTTAAAAGCCGTTTTCGGCACATCGGAACGCAGGCAATCTTCAATCAGTCAGCCGACGGGACTGCCCGGCGAATACCCGGGACGCGTAATCGAAGTCGCACACGCTGGATCAATGGCTGATGGCAAACGCGACGCGATCGCCATCAGGGCGATGATCGAAGAAGGTATGAGCCGACTGGTTCCTGATGCAGAGACTCCTGTGGATGCATGGAGGGCCTTTTTTGAAAAGGGTGATCGCATCGGCATTAAGGTGGTCCCGGTAGGAAAAGTTCCCAAGGCGGGGGCAAGCGCTCGCTACGAAGGCCCGATGGTCGACCTGAAACGCCCCGGATCGGTCTCCAGTCACGAAGTGGTCCACGAGGTCATCCGCAGCCTGGAGTTGGCCGGCATCAAACGTTCCGACATCCTGGTTTTTGACCGCTACCGTGACGAATTCATTCAGGCCGGTTACCGGGCGATGTTGCCTGACGGCGTGCACTGGGAGTGCTCGTCATCACGTTATGATGAACTGCAACTGGAAATCGACGGGCAGATCCGGGGTGAATCACGACAGCGGAATGTGGCCGGCTACGACCGCGATGTTTTCCGCGAGTTAGCCTTTTGCCAGCCCCCGGGCACTCACGACTCGCTGGATGACCGCCGCTTCCGGTCGCATCTTTCCAAAATCATCACGCAAAAAGTTGACAAGGTTATTTCGATTCCCGTGCTCAAAGATCATCGCTCCGCAGGGGTAACGCTGGCCCTGAAGAATATGTCACACGGCATGGTCAATAATGTAGCCCGCAGTCACATCTTCTGGGGAGCGAATCCAAGCGGGCGCGGCAGAACACTGAACCACTGCCAGACTTTTATTCCGGCGGCCGTCTCACTGCCTCAGACGCGAGACAAATGTGTGCTCCAAATCCTTGACGGCCTGCTGGGAACCTACGAAGGTGGACCCGGCAGTTGGAATCGGACGTTTGCCACCTGGGAGTACAAGTCGCTGCTGTTTGCCACCGATCCTGTGGCATTGGACTCTGTCGGCTGGAACATACTGGACCACAAACGTTCCCAACATGGCTGGCCCTCGGTCGCCAACATGGGTACCGACGCACAGCCGGGGGCCACGCCTCAAAATCCCAACGGCGCCCGGTCCCACTCGGAAGTTTTTCATATCCGTCAGCCGCAACACGTCCCACTGGCATCACTGCTGGGCCTGGGAGTGTTCGAGCAGAAAGACATCAAGCACCAGGTCTATACCATCGGTTAAGAGGCGAATGCGGCCGGGCAGGCTTTCTGTTCCGGTTGGCCGCTTTCTGTTCCCGTTGGCCGCTTTCTGTTCCCGTTGGCCGCTTTCTGTTCCCGTTGGCCG
>PBTE01000025.1 GCA_002726515.1 Planctomycetaceae bacterium
AAAAGATGAGACGACCGAAGTGATTGATCGAGGCCTGCAGTGGCTGGGGCGAAATTTCTCGGTCAACAGAAACCCGGTTGCGGGTGGACCAATGCAGGCCGCCCGAGCCTGGCTGCTGTATTATCTGTACGGGTTAGAACGCGTCGGCCGTACCACCGGCCATCGTTTCATTGGCGGACATGACTGGTACCGCGAAGGAGCTGCCACCCTGGTAGCCACTCAAGATAAGCTGCGAGGTTCCTGGAAAGGTTCCGGCCAGATGCAAAACAATCCTTCGATCGCCACGGCCTTTTGCCTGTTATTTCTATCCAAGGGGCAACGTCCGGTGCTGATTGCCAAAGCTCTGCGCGGCAAGCAGGAGGATGGGAACCAACACCGCAGCGACATCGGGAACCTGACTCACTACGTAGAAGGCTTGTGGGGCCGGGACATGACATGGCAGATTATCGACTTGACAACTGCCAGCTCGACCGACTTGTCACAGTCACCCGTGCTTTTCCTGTCGGGTAGCAACAGCCTGCAATTGAACGGGGATCAACGTCGCACACTACGAGCCTACGTCGATCAGGGAGGATTTCTGTTGGCCGAGGCTTGTTGTGAGGGAACCTCGTTCGACCGCGACTTTCGACAGCTGATGAGGGAGATCTTTCCAGAGAATCCCCTCCGTCCATTGCCACCCGATCATCCCATCTGGTTTGCTGAAACCAAGGTAGACCTCAATCACGCTCCTGAACAATTGTGGGGTATCGACGCCTGTTGCCGTACCAGTGTTGTCTACTGTCCTGAAGATATTTCCTGTTATTGGGAACTGGGAATGAAGAAGCGGGACCGCAGCTACCCTCGGGCAATTGAGGAAAAAATCACTGCACTGCACAACCTGGGCGCTAACATTTTGGCTTACGCGACGGGTCGCGAACTGAAAAACAAACTCGATATACCGCAAACCATTGCGATGGACACTGACGACGCTTCTTCCCGAGGCATCCTGCGGATTCCCAAGCTACGCCACACGGGAGGAAGTGATGATGCCCCCTCAGCCTGGAGCAATCTGCTGGCACTCGTTGGTAATAAACGCAAACTGAGAACCAGTAGCAAAAAGATCCTGTTACCCTTGGAAAGTGAAAACCTGTACGACTTCCCGGTCGTCTTCATGCATGGACGTCGTCATTTTCGTTGGAGTCCACCGGAGCGAGAGTATCTGACAAGGTTCCTCGAACGCGGGGGAGTTCTGTTTGCCGACTCCATTTGCGCCAGTACAGAGTTTACTTCCGCTTTCCAGCGAGAAATAAAAGCCGTCCTTCCCGATGGAAAATGGAGCCGAATTCCTGCCGATCATCCTCTATTCACGCAGGAGTATGGAGGATACGACATCACGAAGGTGACGCGGCGTGATCCCCAGGCCCGCTCTGAAACCGATCCACTCCGCGCCAAACTGGTCTCTGTCAGTCCCTTTCTAGAAGGACTGGCTATCGACGACAGGTATGCGGTGATCTTTTCCCCTTATGACCTCAGTTGTGCTCTGGAAAACACGCCATCGCTTGAGTGCAAAGGCTATGTCACCCTGGATGCAGCGAAGATCGGCATCAATGTGATTCTCTACGCACTGCAGCAGTAAATAACTTGTTCGATATGAAGACAGATTCAGATAAGAACGAAAAACGCACCTTTTCAACCTCGCCAGTCGCCCAACCCCTTTGTCATCGTTCCGTTTAATCCTGCTCTGAGAAGCTTGTTGGAGAACTGAAAAAATTTCACCACAACAAGACAAGTTGCCGTGCGAAAGAGAAAACCCACCGGCGAGTACCGGACCTTGTTGGAGGCAATTTTTTCTCATTCCCACCGATCTTCTCAGCGTGCTGGCGTTCAGCGTCGCTATTCGGGTCGCCATTCTGTTTTTTTTTGCTGGCGGCCTTACGCAAGACCCCGACCACTATCGTGCTCTGGCAGATAATCTGTGTTCAGTCGGAGTGTTCGGATCGGGCAACCAACCAACCGCCTACCGGCCTCCACTGTATCCACTGCTACTCTACTTCGTTTCGCTTGGTCAACCCATCACACCATGGTGCGTGGGCGTTTTCCACCTATTGCTGGGAGTCGCTACGACCGGCTGCAGTTATTTTCTGGCCCAATCCTGGAAATTGGGTAACCGGTCGTGGCTGGCGGCCTGCCTGGTGGCATGTGATCCGATCCTGCTGCGCCAGTCGACTCAAGTCATGACGGAAACTCTCGCCACCTTGTGCGCTGTCGTATGCCTCCTCTGTCTGGCTCGCGCCGGCGAAAAAGGTAAACCGGTTGATACTATCCTGACAGGAGTCGTGCTTGGCCTGGCGTGTCTTTGCCGTACAAGCTTTCTGGCCTACGTGTGCCTCGTGATTCCCGTACTTGTCTGCTTCCCTGCAAAACGAAACCGCTGGAAAATCCTGTTGGAATTTTCTTTGGGATTCTGTTTGGTTTTACTTCCGTGGGGTCTGCGCAACATGGCTTGTTTTGGCCGTCCAATTATTGCCACAACGCACGGTGGATATACCCTGAGGTTGGGAAATAATCCCACGTATTACGAATTCCTTCGGCAACGGCGCTGGGGAGAAACCTGGGACGTGGCTGGTACATTGCCTGACCACAGGAGTGCTGCCTCAGAAATTGATTACGACCGCACCAACTACCGAGCTGCCTGGCAGTGCATCAGACAGCAGCCAGCAAACGCCGCTTATGCCTGTCTAGTACGCCTGGGCAGCCTGTGGTCACTCGTTCCTCATCCACTTAAAAACCCTGAACCGTTGGAAGAGCGAATCGCAAGGTACACGGTGGGAATCTGGTACTTCGCTATTTACAGCCTTATCTTGCTGGGATTGCGAAATCCGGGCCATCCAATCCGGCAAAGCACCTGGCATTGGGGCCTGCTACTCTGTCTCTCGCTGACAGCAGTGCATTGCCTTTACTGGAGTAACATGAGAATGAGAGCTCCTCTGACGCCTGTGCTGGCATTGTTGACAGTCCCTGGCATCGAGAGCACTTTGCGTGGGAGGAACTCTCCGAAACACAACAGAGCGGTGACTTGACTCCTTTCCAGAGGTCACCAAATTGACTTGCTTCAATCAACACCGCCACCTATAATCCGGCCCCTTATTTCTTGTCTTAAACTTTTTCCTCACCTGGATTTGCAGAACGTCCGGTGCCGCGTTCGTGGTCTACTCTCCGGATGTCAAGGAAACCCTGATTCTGAAGCCTGTAACCGGCCAAATCGCTTCGCGACCTGTTCGCACGCTGCGCGGATGGTGCCAACGTATGCGCTTCTGCAAGCGGCAGTTGCTAAAGTGTCAGATTCTCACCTGGTGTGACGCTGGGGTCATTGTCATCGCTGCCGCCCTCACGGCAACGATGCCGTGTGAGGCTTCCGCAGAAATCCATGCGCCCACACCTCTTCCGCGAGGTCCAGTCGTCATCTCAGCCGCTTCGGCCAGTCGTTGGCAGGAGGGCTCCTACGAAGTCTGGTGGCTACAGGGTCACTGTCAGATTCAACAGGGCAGAACAGTCTCTGAGGGTGATCAGGCCTTTGTCTGGATAGAGCGCAGCGATTGGCCATTACGGCAGCCGCATAAGATCATCACCTACTTCGAAGGCGACGTCACGGTTCAGACAGCACCCCAGCCGAACGATCTTCATGAATCCACCCTGCCCGTCGCAACGCTGCACGACGATCACTGGCACGGACGATTTCTGACGACTTCACCAGTCCAATTGCAAGTTCCCCATCTTCAATCGGAACCTTTGGTGAAGCCGCCCACGTATCAACGGGCTCTCCAGCAATTGTATCCCGGATCCCAGGGTTCGGTTCAAAAGGCACAATTTGTCACAACAAATAGTCCCCTGCCGACAATACAACCAACACGCCAGATCGCAATCTATCCACGTAGCAGCGTACACCCCCGCATCGAATCGTTCGTTGATTCAAGCACGAACGAACGCGTCGTCATCTACGAACAAGGCATCGATCTAATCATCAGCGGCCCGGAGGCTTCAGATACTGTGGAAGTACTGGCAGACCGCGTCGTGGTATGGACGGACGAAGGATCCATGCCCGAGATGTCTGGGAATTCTACTCAGTCCGATCAGATACCGTTGGAGATCTATCTGGAAGGAAACGTTGTCTTTCGTCAGGGAAGTCGGGTCATTTACGCCCGCAGCATGTTCTATAACGTCCGGGCTAACAGTGGGACGATTCTGGAAGCCGAGGCTTTAACTCCCCTGCCTCAGGTTTACGAAGGACTCGTCCGACTCAAGGCCGATGTCTTGCAGCAATTGGACAAGAACCAGTTTCAAGCCTATGACGCATCGGTCACGTCCAGCCGACTCGGATTCCCACAATACTGGCTTCAATCCGAAAACATCTACTTCCGCCACGAGCAAAAGCCGCGGGTCAATCCCTACACCGGCGAGGTGGCTGTCGATCCGACCGGAACGGTCATTCAAGACAACGACCTTCTGGCAGTCAGTCGCAACAATTTGCTGTATTTGTTTGGTCTACCCGTTTTCTACTGGCCCACCATCGTCACTGACTTGACGGATCCGTTCTACTACATCAATTCGGCCACGGTTTCCAATGACAGCGTCTATGGATCCCAAATTCGCACGGAGTGGAATCTCTACCAGCTGCTGGGAATAGACGACCCGCCGGATGGAACGACCTGGGATCTCTCCCTGGATTATCTCAGCGAACGAGGTTTCGGTTACGGAACGCATTTCGATTACCAGCGACCGGAGATCTTTGGTATAGCAGGGGCAACCAGTGGTCTGGTGGATGCATGGTTCATCAGCGATCACGGACTCGACAACCTCGGATTAGGTCGACGCGCGCTGGCCCCGGGAAAAGACTTCCGCGGTCGTCTGCGAACCCAACACCGGCAGTTGTTGGCCAACGGCTGGCAAGTGTCCGGAGAAGTGGGTTGGATCAGTGACCGCAATTTTCTAGAACAATACTACGAATGGGAATGGGATCAAGAAAAAGATCAAACCACTGGTATTGAAATCAAGCGACTCGCCAAGAACCGGTCGTTAAATTTTTCCGTCGATCTCCGCGTTAATCGCTTCTTCGCCCAGACTGAAGGACCTCGTGTCGACCATTTTCTGCTGGGTGGATCTCTCTTGAACGATCGTCTCACCTACTACCAACACACGAACGTCGGATATTTGCGACTAGGAACCGCGCGTCTTTCAGGCAATCCGGCCGATCCGGCAGCTTCTCTTCCCTGGGAAGTCGACAGCGCGGGTACTCCTTACGACCATCGCCACGGAGTTCGCTTCGCAACACGGCACGAACTGGATTATCCATTGCAGCTTTGGCATGTCAAAGTCGTTCCATTTGTTGCCGGCGAAGTCGCTCACTGGGGCCAGGACCGAGATGCCGATGATGTCACCCGCCTGTTGGGTCAGGGTGGTGTTCGTGCAAGCCTGCCTTTCACAAAAATCGACCCTGGAGTCCAAAGCAAACTACTGAACCTGAATGGCCTGGCTCACAAGATCAATCTCGAATCAGAACTGATGTTCGCCGACGCGAACCGTGACTTGGTGCGTTTTCCGTTATATGACCCGCTACAGGACGATTCGATCGAGGCCTCGTTACGGAGGGCTATCCTGTTCAACTTTGGCGGTACGCTCCCCATGACATTCGATGATCGTTTTTATGCGTTGCGATCCGGAATGCAAGGTTGGGTCTCATCACCCAGCACAGAAATTGCAGATGACCTGACAACGCTCAGAATGGGTGTGCGCCAGCGATGGCAAACGAAACGCGGACTTGACGGCCAGCAGCGAATCATTGATTGGATTACCTTGGATGTCCATGGAACGTTCTTTCCTAAATCCAGGCGAGACAATTTTGGTGAAGAGCTGGGCTTGGTTGATTACGACTTCCGCTGGCATGTGGGTGACCGCGTCACGTTGCTTTCCGACGGTATCTACGACTTCTTCCCGGGCGGTTTGCAGAAGACGACTGTGGGCACTTCGATCAGGCGGCCGGGGATAGGTTCTTTTTATGTCGGCCTGCGTTCCTACGATGGCCCCATCACCAGCAACATCGTGTCAACCTCGCTCAACTATCGGATGAGCCACAAATGGCTGACGACGATTGCCTCAGGAATCGATTTGAGCAACAGGAATATCGGTCAGGTGTTCCACCTGACGAGAATCGGGGAATCGTTCCTGATCGGGCTAGGAGCAACTGTTGACAAAAGCAAGGGATCCGTAGGGGCCCGGTTCACCATCGAACCACGTATTCTGGCACGTTCCCAGTACTCCTATGCGGGTGGAGTTCCGATTCCAACCGTCGGGGTGATGGGCCTGGAGTAAGCTTTGAAACTCTCTCAAACCAATGCAATCTTGGTTCCATGCGGCACCAACCTCGACCCATCGCGTCACGATGGTAGATCGTGAAAGAACCTCTATGAAGCCGCAACGGAAATGGGCGGACAAATTTGCTGACGCGTTCCGGGGCCTGGCATCAGGTGTTTCCGGACAAAGCAGCTTTGCGGTGCATTTTTTCATCGCTGCCTGCGTCATCCTGGCCGGATTCATGCTGCGCACCAACCTGCAAGAGTGGTGCCTGTTGATCCTCTGCATGACACTCGTGCTGGCCGCTGAAATGTTCAACAGCGCCCTGGAAGCCTTGGCAAAATCCATCGATACCGACCACAATCCTCATTTGGCCAAGGCGCTCGATATCGGCAGTGCGGCTGTTCTGGTCACCGCCATTGGGTCCAGCCTGGTCGGAGCGATCGTCTTCTTGGTCTGCTGATCAACCTTGGACTGACACTTCAAACCTAAAACGTTCCGATCCATCGCTGAAAAAGCTGCCTCTTAAAGTGGGCGTGTAGATGTCAGGAGCGCAAGGTTTGCATAGCCTGCCAAATCAACTTCTTCAGGCCTGTCTTCTTGGGACTCGCCCCGCGAAGAGGAACATCTTCTTTTGTGGGGTAGAAGAGTCCTGACCGGCCTTTGGCTCTGCCAGCGAGATTGCTCTCAGTTCTCGTCAGGCCGAGTAGTTGGCGGCGGATCGGACTGCAGTTTTCCATGTAGGGCAGAATCGAGAAGGAACTGAGTGGCTGGATCCAACGATAGGCATACTGCAGGAAGACGGCTCGACGAATCGTGGGCGAGCTATTTGGACTCTGCAGGGAGTGAATCACACGATAATCGTAGAGGATTGCATCGCCCGGTTGGGTTTTGATGGGAACTGCACCGGCGGGAAACTCATGGGGTGCAGGTGGTGCTTCCGGCCTGCGGTGGCTGCCGGGAATGACGTGGGTCTGGCCGCTGTCGGCTTCCGATAGGTCCGTCAGGTAGAAGCCGACCTTGATGAAAACCAGGGGCGCCGGGAAGGGAAGATCGTCGACAACCGCCCCTCCGTCCCTGTGCCAGAAGTAGCTCCAATCCTCCTCCGGCGGGAGGGCCGGATTGCGATTGAAGTGCGTGTGATTAATCCAGATGTTGTCTCCGAGGATGTCTCTCACCTTGGGGAGAATTTGCGGCAGGTCAACCAGGTTAAGGAAAGCCGGATCAATGCTGAAAACGTCAGTGCGGTTCTGGATGGAGTCGGGCTCATCGGCGGTGTGCGTGTCGATCATTCGACTGAGGTGCGCCGCCTTGTCGCTTGAAATCGCGCCCCGAATATGCAGAAATCCCTCGGTCTGAAAATCTGCTTTCTCTTCCGCGCTCAAACCACCCGGTTGCAGGGTTTTCATTTCCGTGGCCATCGTTCTGTTTCTCTTTCCGAAAGAGCGACTTTTGGAGAAACCTCGAAGGATCGGACAGGATCATGAATTTTGTTTCGGCGCAAAACTGCAACTGAAACACATTCTGCGGGACGGAGCAACCTGCATGCAGACATCCCAACAACATGATCCCGCCATATTATTGGACAATCGGTGTTATATTGACCGTGCGAAAATGAATCGCTCCCCCTTCTGACTGCAAGCCAATCTTACCGCTTCGCACGTCACAACCGGTCGCCTCGTTGACCTGCTTGCCGTTAACGACCAGCGTCACCTTATCTTCAGCGGCAGTGATTTCATATCGATTCCATTCACCGGGATCTTTTTCGTTACCTTCAATCTTCTTCAAGCCCCGCAGATGTCCGCCCAATTCATGGTCAGGAATCTCCATCTTTCTGTCTGGATCACCATCGATCAGGAAACCTTGGAAACCGTACATGTCGCCAGCACTGCCGCTGGCCAATTGGGCTTCCACGCAGTTGGGCAGCATTGTTGGCTCACCTGTAATCCTCATCAGCACGCCACTATTTCCTGGTTCGCTGCCGGGAGCCCAACGCCACTCGACGACAAGATGAAAGTTTTTGTATTCTTTTTCCGTGCAGAGATAGCCCATCGGACTTCCCTGGCAAACGAGCAGCCCGTCTTGAACACTCCACACATCGGTCATCTTCGCGTCCGCATCGACCAGATAATGTTCCCATCCCAACAGGTCCTTTCCGTTGAACAACTTTTGCTCGGCAAGGCCCGGTCTGGCAAACGAAGTGACGCCAAACAACGAAACAAGAAATATCGAAGCGGCAAGCAACGGAGTGTGACGAAACATGGTATTCTCCTTTGAATGACGGAACTCGTTGTGCAAGCCAATATAGCCGATTCGAAAACAGAAAACAGCACTCACAGCGGTGCAAGGGTGCAGCCGCTTGTGGGGGAAACCAGCCGACCGCAAACGGGCACTTGGACCCTGACGCTTCGGACTGGACATCCCTGCTCCAGTGGGGGTCTGACGTCGACCCGCCCGTTTGACAGAAACAAGGGTCCGGCAAACAGTCGTGTTTTGACATGAGAAAGCCTGTCAGGTAGGCTCCCTGGCAAGATGCCGCTTGGAGTCGTTACCGCGAATTCAATGGCGGAACCGTTGGGAAACTGGCCGAAAAATTCGTAATCAAAATCGCTTCGGGATGGGGAATCGGCAGGACCGCAGCCCTCACTCGGGCCCTGGAGGGAGCGGACCACGTGAACCATTCGTATCATGGAGAAACCACGAAAGCCTTGCGCCACACGAATCCCAAGTCGATGAGAAGTCGCCTACACACGATATTAACGTTTGTTGTTTCAGTCTACTGGGCGACTTGTGTCCTGCCGACCTCGGCCGACAACACCCAGGCAAACGGTGACAACGTTTCCATGGCGGGCCTCTCCGAACCACCCCGACCGGCGCCGGTGGCGACCGGCCAACTGGGGGGCGTCGACGTGCCCAGCGCCAATCTGCTCAAGGCCATGCACGGGCGACCCTATGTCCTGCACGCCCGGGGCGGCAAGCTGAACAAGGTGGTGGCCGAGAAAACCCTGTTACCCCATGACCCGGCGGCCTCACCGCAATCTGTCTACGCATACCTCGGGCCGGACGGTGCCATTTATGCTCGCCTGGCCAATATCATGTGCAAGAGCACCGATGGGGGCAGAAGCTGGACACAGTACCCGGCAGCCAAATCGTTCGGCAAGTATGCCATGCTGGGAAATGGAATCCCAATCCTGGTCGGCATCTCCGCAGTCGTGAAGGATGCCGACTGGATGGTGATGTCTTCGGAGGATGAAGGCCGGAGCTGGCAGATCATTGCGAACCTCCAGCACCCGCCGGGACACTACGGAGGGTTTTGTGCACTCGTCTCGTGGGCCGATGACGAGCTGTTGGCTTTGCAAAGCCTGATCCCTCAGCCCGAGAAACCGGGTGCGGAACCAACGCGAGGCGGTGCCCGTAGCCTGCGCAGCTCCGACGGAGGGAAAACCTGGAGACAAACCGGGGCGCTCTTGCTGCCGTGGTGCAGCGAGGGCGGCATTGTGCGGACACCGTCTGGCAAGTTGCTGGCTTCGTTGCGCTATCAACCGCCGGATCGCAAATTCAAGCACGTCGCTTTAGTCGATTCGCACGACAATGGAGCGTCCTGGCAAAACTTTCGTTTACTGACCAGCGAGTTCGGTCAGACGTTCAGTTGTCCGGTCGCACTTGCCGATGGCACGGTTGTCGTCGTCCATGACACCCGCTACGGTCCCGGCTCACCGGGCAGCCGGGCGATGATCAGCCGCGACGAAGGTCAAACGTGGGAAAATGAGGTGTACTACCTCGACCATACCACGTTCAGCGGCAGCTATAACACCAGTCTGGCGCTGGAAGACGGTACGATTTTGACCCTTGCCGCTTCGAGTCAGGCAGGAGATTCAGTGTGGATTGGCACGACCGATGTGGTTGCCATCCGTTGGAAACCGAACTAGGCACGTCCCCTTTGTTGAGGTCAATCGTTAACGACGAAGGCTGTCATTGAATGGGGCCACCGTGGATGTCTTTTGCATTTACCGACCGGCCCACACTAAAACCCAGGCTGTTCCGAACCGCTAAACGTAGTCTCTGCCTGCAAAACAAGGACTGACGAGCTTCCGGTGAAAAGCAAAAGTAGCGACGGAAAATAAGATTTGATTCTCATGACAAGTCCCAAACCTGAATGATGGGCGTTTTGATCCGCCACCGGTCGGACCGGGACGGATGGAGGTCAGCATAAAACCGCGCCCAACAATGCCAAATCGCTTGGCGCGGTGTTTGACGCAGCTCCGCGAAAACCGAATTGCCGCCCTCATTGGACGATCTGGTTAAAAAAGTCATGCCGCTGAAAATAGTCATAGATCAAATCGGCAATGATCTTGTCTCCTGCGGGCGTTGCATGAATTCCATCGCTCTTGAAACAGAGTTGCCGCTTGAGCGGGTATTCCTGGAACAACTTGTCAAATTCTTCAGCGAGGTCGATGAGGTGGACACCCTCCTCGCTCGCAACCTCCCTCACAGCGCCGACATATTCCTGATGCAACGAAACCAACTCATTTAAATTCGTCAGGCCCCGCTCCGCCAAGTATTGCGGCTCCTCACCTTTCACATGGGATGATGGTGCCGTGATCAGCACCGGAATGATCCCGTTTTCAGCGGCAATTCGGGTGATTTGGCGCAAGTTGCTCTTGAAGTCCGCAAGTGAAACCCGGGGAGGACGTAATTCTGTCGTGTTCGTCTTGTACTGCCTGATGAAGACCGACTGGAACAGCTGCACTAATCTCAACCGGTTGAGCTGCAACAACCAGCCGGGGTGATCTCGATTGAATCTACCGACGTCTTTGTCCTCGACACCAAAACTGGCCCAATGATCATTCCATCCATAGTAGACCGTGATGATCTTGGGCTTGACGGCCAGCACATCTCGTTTCAACTGTTGCAACCCCTGATAGGTCGTCCAACCACTGACACCCACGTTGATCACACTGGCAGGTGGACGCGTTTGATCCTCCTTCATGATGGATCTGAAATACGCGACATATTTTCCCGATTCGGTACATGAACAACCCATAAATACGATGGCTGGTTTTTTTTCCCGCCATTGTTCCAGGACACTCTCGTAGTTCTGCGGGGCCCACAGCAGGTCCTGGTCGGCGTAGTAAAGTTGCTTCATGGTGACCGGATCAGGCCAGCCATACTCGATCTTGCTCAAATGCAGATTGAATTCAAAGCCGGTCACGCGCAGCAAGAGTTCACCGACTCCCAACGCAAACAACACAGCAACCAGCACGGCCAGAAGACTGAACATTATTTTTTTGTGCGGCTGCATGTTACTTGTCCGGACAACTTGTTGATGAATCAACCCTGACTCATTGAAAGCGGTTTCACAATTCCGTTACTCTCTCCCACAAACACCCAAAGTCGGCTCTTGGCGTGATGCCTGTCCTGCCTGGTTGGTGAAATCGTTTTCAGAGTCGTGGCCAACTTGTCGACTCACCTCGACGGGGTTGAAGCCCCTGTTCTCCTGGGTGGGTCAACATTTCCATGTTTTTTCCACCAGGATCTCTCTAACTCATAAATTTCATCTGCGGTCAGCGGTTTTTTTCGGACCCTGGTGGTGATTCTCGATTCTGCGCGTATTACGTTAGGCCGGAAGCTTTGGATGTAGCCGGGAGGTGGACGTCGCGTGTGCGCCATCACACGAACCTGCTCTTTTGGTACAGGAGTTCTGGCTACCACAAAATCATTCAGACCGTGAAAGTCCAGTACATTGGCGTGTGGCATGACCCAGGCCGGAACTCCGACCGTTCCTTCCACAAACACGGGAAATCCGTCCCGAGACATCCCCAATCCCTCTTGTCGAGACGGATAGAGACTCAATTGGTGTTTCCAGAATGCCTTGTGCTCCTGATGACGCATGCCAACATGATGCACAATCAGCCAGGATTGGACCTCGTCAAACAGCCGGGCGTACCACTTCAGGGGCTGTGGCCAAGCCGAGGCAATCGGTACGCGCATGATGTGCGTTTCCTGTCGCGTGTCCAGGTGACGTGTTAGCGCCCAATGGGTCCATGGAACGGGCAGGGAAAGTATAACGAGTGCACTTGACCAGGCAATCGCCTGCCATCTTCCTGCCTGCAAGCGATTGATGCACCACACAAAGGAGATAAAACAAAAAGGTATGATGTGGTTATAAACTCTGTATTCAAAGTGATCGCCACCAACGATCAGGGTGTAATATGCAACATGGGCCAGAAGTGACAGCGTGACGACAACAGTCACCACTGGTCCGGCCATGAGAAATTCTCTCCAGCGGGTTTTCCAAGTGGTTTCAGGTTGCGTATCACAGATCCTCTTCATCGACCTCAACCATCCCAGACCCACCGCGACAAGCATAGCGATCACCAACCAGATCGCATATTCCAAGATAAAGGACAGGGCGTAGCGAGCACCGCTCTGAGGCCAGGCTTCTACGACTTTGGCATAGTAGGTATTGGGAAGCCATGACCTGTAAAACCAAAGTCTCCATCCCATGTGTGCCAAAACCAACAGGAGTGGACTGGCACAAAAAACCACGTGCCAGACTTTTCTTCTTTCCCCAGCGCGAAAGGCCAGTAATGCGACAATGACAATGGTCGCCAGACAGAAGAGCAACCCATCTGGACGGGTCAGCGCGATGCATGCAGCCGTACTGGATCCCCACAGAACTTGTCGGGTCGGACTGACAATCGACGTGAAGACAAAGATCCGGACGGTCACCAGAAAACAAAACATGGCGGTTTCTAGACCCGAACTGCTCCAAGCAAGATAACTTCGGTTGAGAAGCAGAAAGATTATCAGCATCGCCACAAAAAGGAGCCGGGAGTTTTGCAACCGGCCAGACCACTGCATGCGGAAGAGTAGCAGTCCGCTGACGAAAAGGGTGAGGTAAGAAAAGAAAAAAGCAATTCCGTTGGCAGACTCTGGGGGCTCGATGCCCGTCACCTTCCAGGCGAGGTCCAAGATCACGACCCACAAAAAACTCGTGTAACCCTCGACGGGCTGGAAAGGAGCCGCATTCCATACGTAACCCAGCCCCAACACGCTGTTACTCACGTAGCGAAAGGCAATGTATGCGTCATCCGTCAGAAACCAGAAGAGTTGCCAGCCCTTGTAGAGTCCGGCTCCGGCTGCAAGGAATAAACACAGGAAAATGACTCGCTCTGATATCGCACTGCGACCACGGACACGACTCATGGTACGGTTAGTTCATCCGTTCTGGCGGGACATGGGGGAAACTCGATTCCGCATGACGATAACAGGTCACACTACTGTCAAACGGTGGAGCGCCTCGACCGTACACGGAGTTTCCCAGCGGGTCAATCATGATTTCGAAAAACCAAATTCGGAGTCGGCAAGAATCCCCTCTCCGGCACCCCTTCAGGAAAAGACTCCATCCCCTGAATCGGTTCCGACTCGTCACCGCGCCTGTCTTTCGCCACATCCGGGGGACACAATTTGGATAAAGCAACCAACCGCCCTGGTAATTTCTCGCAAATTGCTGTCTCGTCATCCTGGTTACCGACCCATTAAGATTGAAGGATCAGGACCCTTTGATTTAAAACTACAGAACCATTGGGCCGCTGACTGCCTGAGTCCCGGCAATAAATTGCGGCACACGGATCAGCAAAACCATCACGCATACTCAGCAGTTAACCGCCGAGGCTGTCCCTCACAACTCTAAACGGAAGTAAGAAATTCATTGATTGAATCCTTGTCAAGGCGCCGTCTGACGTTTGTGATTTGTGTGGCCAGCGCCAGTTGGGGACTCTATTGGGCCTATCAATACGCCTGGGTTTGCGACGACGCTTTCATTTCATTTCGCTACGCTCGTAATCTTGTGGAAGGACATGGCCTCGTGTTCAACGAGGGAGAACACGTCGAAGGCTACACCAATTTTCTTTGGACAGTCATGATCGCTGCCGGTATGGGCCTGACCCTGGATCCCGTGTGGCTGTCCATCGTTTTAGGCATCACTTGTTACGCGGGACTTGTCGCAGTGCTGTTGTGGGCCAGTCGACACGGACCCGGTGGTTTATCAACTCTTCCCTTCGCAGCGATTGCAGTCCTGCTTCACCGCGACCTGCAGGTTTACGCAACCAGTGGTCTGGAAACAGCGTTATTCACATTCCTGGTCACTGCGGGCGTGCTCGCTTTGACCATACCCAGCCGACCGTTGGTTCTAAGCGCTGGTGTTCTACTCACACTGGCGGCTCTCACCCGGCCTGAAGGACTGCTCGTGGCGGGACTGGCCGGCCTGTGGCTACTGGCCGTGGCAAAACCGGGATGGAAGATGGTACTGAGATATGCCCTGCCACTGCTGCTTGTTTATCCGGCCTACTGGTTTTGGCGATTTGACTACTACGGCTGGCCTTTTCCCAACACGTATTACGCCAAGAGCGGTTACCTGACCTACTACGGCCAAGGCATCCGCTACCTGTGGCTCTACGTGTCAACTTATTACGTTCTCTGGGCCGTGCCATTGGCCTTGGCCACACTGCTGTGGCAAGCGGTGTCCCGACATAAATTGGCCGCTCAGGAAGGCCGTGTGTTGCTGCTGGCCGGATCGTTGGTACTGCTCTACACATTCTACGTGGTGCGAGTAGGTGGTGACTTTATGTTTGCTCGCTTCCTGCTCCCCATCACCCCCCTGGCATTCGTCCTGGTGGAACATGCCCTGGGAATTCTCTTGACTTCACCCTGCTGGCGGTTGGCAGTTGTGACCCTATTGGTGCTGGGGGTCGGGCTTCGCTCCCAGCCGTACGAGCAACCCCGTCAGCGGCATTACGGGATTACTGACGAGTGGCATCATTACCCGCCAGATGCTATCCAACGGGCGCAGCGTAACGGAACTGCTTTGGCAACCTATGTCCGGGAACCGGACATGGTGGCGGGCTTCGGGGGCACACGGGCTATGCTGGTCTACTATGCGAACATTCCTACTGCGATTGAGATTTCGACAGGACTGACGGACGAGTTTGTGGCACATCAGTCAATTTCCCAGCGCCGACGACCGGGGCATGAGAAACCTGCTCCGATGGACTACCTGATCAAGCGCGGCGCCTGTTTGTCTTTCACGGACTCTCCACCACAGGCTCCTCTGAAACTGATACGATTTTTGGGGACCGATGGGACGGAGGTGCGGGCGACAATCAACTACTACGACGGAGAATACCTGGAGAGTTTACAAGGTCGTGAGGGCGTGGAATTTCTCCACCTACCGACCTGGTTGGACAACTACATCAAGACAACACTCCCCAGGGCCGAGCAGCAGGAAGTCCGCCAACTTCTGAATTTTCTGGATGATTTCTACTTTCAACACAACGAAGACCCGCTGCACCGCGCTGCGTTGCTGCAGCAGATCGGTGAATCCGGTCGCCCGTCACAGGAAGAAGCAGGAAGTTCCTGACTTGCGGGCAATGGTTCCCATCGCGGTACCGTCTGCCAATTTTGCAGCACGCGAGCAGAACAGAGACTCACCTGTACCTTTGGCGATCTCGCGGATCGGGGAGCAGCACACTGTTGTCTGTAGGTGAGTCTGGCTGGAAATCGTGGTCTTCGGTCGTTCCACAAAATTTTTCCGAAAACTGTCGGCGACTTTGTCGACAAGTTTTCACGCCACCTGCCGCTCCGCGTCCTTCATGTGACTGATTGCCTGTTGGACGACGGTCTTCCAATCCGGCTTGGCCGGTACACTGTCCATGGACAGGTAGCCCGTAAAATTCATTTCCTGAAGAGTTTTGGCAATCCCGGGGAAGTCCAGGTGTCCCGTACCGAGAATGGCGCGGTTGCTCTCAGCCAGATGAATATGCATCAACCGTGTTCCGATCGATTGAAGGGTTTCGATGATCGGTCCATCCGCCATGTTCATGTGATAAAAATCAGCCTGCAACCCCAGATTGTCCATACCGATCTCGTCAATGACACGCTGCGCATCCGGGATTGTGTTCATATATCCGGCATGCGCCTCAAATTTATTGACCGGTTCGATGGTGATGTTGACATTCTTGGGCGCTGCGTACTCGCTAATCTCTCGGGCTGAGCGGATAAATTGATTGTGCAACGTGTCGATCGGTGTCGAAGACAACGGATATTCATTCTCGATAGGACAGGCACAAATTTCGAACAGTGGTGGATCCTCAAACTCGGTGGCCAGGTCCACAGAACGCTTGGCATAGCCCACACCGCGCTCGCGGACCGACTCGTCAGTCGAGCACAGGTCCCGTTGCTCGCCGCAGTGCCAGGGTGCCCAGGCACCAAGCAGCGCGGGCACCTTCAACCCCAGCGAAAAGGCCAAATCACGCACCTCGTGGAACTGCTTCCGGTCGATCCTGTCCGGTTCCGCATCCATGTCCACACCGTCGTAGCCGGCCTCGGCAATCGTCTCGAGCACCTCGTGCGGGTGTTCCCAAACACTGCACCCGGCGTCACCAGTCGTCAAAACGTTAAGCACCACAGAATACCTGAGACCCATGACCCGATCCTCCAAATAAATTCAAACCACTGAGAAAGTCAAATTGGTTTGTCAGCAGGCCCTTCCTGTTGAAAGGTGAAATCGACAAACTCCGCCTTCGCCAGCTTCTATTGTGTCGATACCTGCTCCCACCGGGACAGAACCTGAGCAGGATCAGCAACCCCGGTCGTCTCTAATTGTTGTACCGTCACGGAAGCTACCAGGTTACCCACCACTGCCGCTTCCACTTCACTGGCACCGGCCAGTCGTGATGTGACAATCCCGCTGGTGGTACTGTCCCCGGCTCCTACAGTATCAACCGGTCCCACTGACGGGTAGCCGGGTACTTTCTCGTCATCCTGTCCCGCTCTGGCAACCAGCATTCCCTCGGCTCCGAGGGTACAGTAGACCGTATTGCCGGTCCGCTGCGACAATTTCCGCGCGGCCCTGTTCGCATTCTGACCGCTCTGACTTGTCAATCCGGCTGCCCTGGTGATTTCAGAACCATTTCCTTTAAGAACGCCGAAATCAAAACGTGACAAAAACTGGCGACTGTCAATCATGATCATTTTGTCGGGATTTGACCTGAAAAGTTGCCCTAAACAACGGCGCACCTCACCATTAACAACCCCCCAATCCTCTTCGTTGACCTGATCGAGAACAATCAGCCCGTCAGCCAATGTATGAACCTGCTTCAAACGCTGGCAAATCTGCCGGCTTGTTTCTTCGGACATGGGGCCACGCGTTCTCACGTCAAGGCGATTGAGTTCACGCCATTTGCCAGCAGCGTCCTGTTTCAACGGTTTTGTGTAAGTCGGCGTCAAGCGGTGAGGATCGCAAACGATAAAGGACGTATCTACTGCCAGTCCAGATAACTGCTGACGGAGATCGTATCCGTGGCCGTCGTCACCCAACACCGTAAGCGGCACAATCTGTCCCACATTGAGAGCGGCTAAGTTACTGATCACCGTCCCCAGAGCACCAGGTGCGTTTCGCAGCGTGGACACCTGGTAGGCTTCTATTTGCGTCTCCACGGATAACTCGTGCACCCCCGGGACAATCTCTAGATACCGATCCAAAAACAAGTCTCCGACCACTCCAATGGTGAGGTCCGAAAACTGCCCCAGCAGATGTTCAAGTTTTTCTCGACTGATCAATGATTCGTACCGCATCTTTGCCAGGCGGTAATTAAAGTGCCTGATTCAGACCGATCAACTCCAGAAGTTCTTCACAACATTGGTAATCACCGATGATGATATCTGCACCCGCGCGTATTAGACGATCGCGCTTCCACGGGTTGATTCCCCGACGATTGTTCTCGTCACTGGCAACACCAATAGCGAGTCCGCCCACCTTTTTCACTTCTTCAATTTCGACAAAACCATCGCCAAAACCCACCAGTTGGTCCCCGTCGACACCCGTGCGGCCAATGATTTTCTCCACGATCATAGCTTTTGAAAAACGCTCGTAATCCGGCAGAGCTCCGTAGATGCGTGATCCGAAAAAGGAACTCAAACGCAGCAACTCCACTTCCTGCTGGACATAATGCAGATCGGTACCCGAGGCCAGGTAGAGCGTAAGATTCTGTTGGGCCAGCGCCGAAAGCAGAGGCCGGGATCCCGGAACGGTCAGTTCCTCCTGGGTTAACTGCCCCATTTGCAAGGCTTCAATACGGGCACTCACTTTCACCCAGAGCAAATCGTGATATTGATTCTTGTAATCGATCGCTGCGAGCGGCTGCTGACCCCGCTTTTCCACTTCCTCGGCAAGTTGCATCATTTGGTAGATCGTCTGTCGACCATTCAGCCTCATCACATAATTTTCTACGTGGTCGTGCAACTGCTGGCGTGTTTCCCGGGTGCCGGTGGCGGTGAGGATGTCCACCATCATGGGAATCATCACGTCCTGCCAATTTCGACGAATGAGCGACAAAGTTCCATCAAAGTCAAAAATGGCTGCTCGGAAATTTCCGCTTGGAAAATTCCGGCCAACAATCTCAATCTGATCCCGTTTTTCAGATGCTGCTTCCGGCATGGCACGCGTTGTCACTTGCCAAAGTTTCAAGAAACCGATTGTTCACTTCAATACAAAACATAAACTGTCCCAACTCGGCCGTCCACGGCTTGGGCGCTGACAGGTTCAACCTGAACCGGTCCGGTTTTTCTGCTTGATTGCTCTCGTGAAACGGCGTCATGACATCAACCGGTGTGCCGAAAAGTGGCAGCGCGGGGCAGGGTTGATGATCTTGACTTGTCGAAATTTTCCTAACGACGCCGGCCTGCCATGAGTTCATCCAGCGAGATGCGTTCAAAGTGCAAGTCGGCCTGGCTGCCTTCGTAGACGATGCCCAGATGCTGACCGTCGATGCGACTGACACTCGGATAACCTCTGCCGCGACCCTCGTCCAACAGCAGGTGATACTCTTGAGGCCAGGTATTTCCTTCGTCCAAGCTGACCTGAATCGTGTGATGCGTGCGGCCCGCTTGCGAATGCGGATTTGCAAAGATAAAAAGGTCCTGTGTTTTTTCCTCCTGCACCCAGTCGAATCGGTAAAAACTGCCGTTACACCCAGGTTCAATCAGCGTGTTGTCACTGGTCGCGTGAGGCTCCCAGGTTTTCCCCAAGTCTGACGTGACGATGATCGTGCGGAATTTTTTCGAAGAATCGTTGCGGCAGTTGAGCATGATCGATCCGTTGTCAAGCCGCGCTGCCTGGCATTCCGTGTTGTTGTGCGGGTAAGGAGTCCGCACCGACCATGTCGTTCCATGATCACTGCTGAGCATGATGGTCGAAAAATGGCGATCCTGCTCGTCGCGACCCTGAACGGGCATCACCAGGGTGCCATCTTCCAACGCAGTCCCTTGTTGAGGTGACGGAACAAAAAGAATCCATTTCTCCAATTTGAGTTTGCGGGTGAGATTCACCGGCTCGGTCCACGTTTTCCCGTCATCCTGGGAACGAACCATCATGAACTGAGAAGTCGTCCCCACCTCGAATCCCGGGTCGGAACCACCAACGAGCCATTGATGGGTACCGGGTTTGCCCCAGGTCCAGACTGCAAACACAAAGATTTCTCCCGTGGCCGGATCGACAATTATCCCGGGGTCGCTACAACCGTTCTGCTCCTGTGGCAAACCTCCGAACTCGTGCATGTCCATGATGATCTTCTGCGGTTCCCAGGTTTGTCCTCCATCCACGCTGCGCAGCAGACCAATATCAATATCTTCCTGCAAGTCCTTGGAACGCCGCCGACGGGCGTCGCAGGCAACCAGCAAAGTCCCCCGGGTCGTCGTGGCAAGAACCGGAATGCGATACGTATGAATTCCATCATCATAGTGTCGCCGCAGTGCCACTCCAATTCGATTTTGAAATCGGGGTTTCTTGTCGCGGGGGATAACCACTTCTTTCTGGGTTTCAATTCGTACACACGATGCGTCGATGCGGTGGTCGAGACTGGCTTTTTCGTTGAGACGGCAGGAAAGCCAAAACAGGTTGTCCCCCTGCCGCAGTCGAAAGCTGCCACGAAACGTCACGTCCAGAGCCGGAGACTGTGCGTCACCGAAATGCGATGTGGCTGAGAATTGTTCCTGGTCACCTGTCGACAAAATCTGCAAGCTGTCAATGTCTTTCAAGTCGTCGGTTCCTCGCAGTGAAAACTTCAAGGAGTGTAGAAACACCTCTTTCTGCAAGGCACGGATCTTGATTTTCACCAGCGTATTGTAATCGTTGCGGATCAGGATCGGATGAATTGGTCGCTCGATTTCTACTTGCAGCGTCTCGGTGGACAACGGATTAGCCGCAAGTGAAGGGCCAATCGACCAGGTACAGATCAAGGACAACACCAAGCCACTGAAAAGTGAGAGACCGCTTCCGAGAAGCCGGAAATCAACCGTGAAGGCAATGCCCCCTGCTCTACGTCGGAACCGGCAAACTTGATCGTTTCGTAATGCGGACTTGAACAATCGATTCATTTCCAACTCCTTCGTTCACAACCTGTCTGCAAATTGACTTCTTCTCAAATCCGTCACCGACCCGCGTGATCGGTTTCCGAGTAATCTCTTTCAAACCACGTTGACCCGTCGCCTCTGGTTGAAAACAAACAAAACGTCTCTACACAGCTGCGCACAGTTTCCACCGCAAGGTCCCCGTGAGTTTCAGGTTCCCATTCGTCGATGTCAAGTGGCAGACTGCCGCAAGCCAGGCTTTGCTTTCAGTAGGACGGCATTTGACGACACCCGTCAGCAGGGTGTAGCAGGTGTCACCCGGGCGCCCCTAAATCAATTACTTTCAGCTTCATTTTTGGTTCTGGCGGTTGTATAACAGAAGTAGGATGAAACACGTGCGAACGGAATTCCAAGCAGGAACGAGGTCCGAAAAAGACGTTCGCTCGGGTACTTCAACGATACGTCCGGCGCAGGAGAATTTACCGCTTGCAATTTCCGGAAGACCCGCACCTCGATTGGGCCTGTCATTTTTCCTCAGAATCTCATTTTGAATCGATGGCTGATCGGAATCACAGTTTTGTAGCGATACTTTTTCAACTCAGCCAAGTCGTTTGCCTGTGGTTGATCGCGGCCGGTACGACAGAAGTCGCGGCCAACACTTCGCGCGAGGAACTCGATTTCTTTGAGCGGCGTGTCCGCCCCGTCCTGGTAGAACATTGTTTCGAGTGCCACAGCAGTGACACCCCTGAAAGTGAACTGCAATTGGATTCGTTGGCAGGAATGCTGACTGGTGGTATTCGCGGTCCGTCAATCGTTGTCAGTAAGCCGGACGAAAGTCTGTTGGTACGTGCGATTCGACATGGCGAAATTCTTAAGATGCCCCCCAAAACAAAACTCTCTCCGACACAGATTGCGGACATCGCGGCCTGGATCGAGATGGGGGCTCCGTGGCCCGATAGCGAACCGATTCCGGCGGACATCAGCACATCGCGGGGTGCTGAAGCCAGTTTCAGCGAAGAGCAGTTCGCCTTCTGGTCACTGCAGAAACCGGTTCGCCCCGTCACACCCGGGGTGCAACATGGCCCATGGATTCGTACACCGATTGACGCGTTCATTCTGCATCGCCTGGAGGCGGCCGGCTTCTCCCCTGCCCCACCAGCCAGTCGGCGCACGCTGATCCGACGGGCCACGTTCGACCTGACCGGACTGCCACCAACCCCTGAAGAAATCCAAACTTTTCTTACCGATCAGAGGAAAGGCGCCTTTGCACGTGTCGTCGAACGTTTACTGGCCTCACCTCGCTACGGCGAGCGCTGGGGACGCCATTGGCTGGATGTGGCGCGGTATGCCGACTCGAACGGACTGGATGAAAATCTGGCATATGGAAATGCTTTTCAGTATCGCGACTACGTAGTGGCAGCATTCAACAACGACAAACCGTTCGACCGGTTCGTCCACGAACAGATCGCCGGAGACTTGTTACCCGAATTTGCAAACACGGTGGCGCGACTGGAAGCGATGGTGGCCACGGGGTTCCTTTCCCTGGGTGCTAAGATGCTTGCTGAAGACGATCCCGTAAAAATGCAAATGGATATCATTGACGAACAGATTGACACGATCGGTCGCGCGTTCATAGGGCTGTCATTGGGTTGTGCGCGCTGCCACGATCACAAGTTTGATCCTGTTTCGACCGCTGATTACTACGGGCTCGCAGGAATCTTCAAAAGCACCAAAACGATGGATCATTTCAACGTCGTCGCCCGCTGGCAGGAGAGGCCGCTGGCAAGCCCTGAAGAGGTGGGGGTATTCGAATCGCAAAAACAACAAATTTCCACAAACCAGTCCGAAATCGAGACCCTGCAAAATACTGCAGCTGAAGAAGTCTTGCAGGACGCCCGCCAACACGTGGGTCAATATCTGCTCGCCACCTGCCAGCTTGAGCCCGCGGACGGGTTGCTCGGCAACGACCACCAACCCAAAGCCGAGTTCGTGCAAGCCTGGTCGGATTACCTCCAGCGGACCAGCCACGACGAGAGTTCGCCGTTTGCTGCCTGGAACACGGTCGTTTCCGAACCCGATCCGTCCATGCTGTCTGACTACGTCAAAGGTGTCCTCGACGAGCTCGATTTCCCACGTTCCTCTTTTGCCGCAACCGATGAAACGGAAACCGGCAGATTGCTGCACGATTTGGCGCAACGCTATCAGGATCGTTGTGTGCAAATCGTATCCCAAGGAGAAACAACAAAAGACAACGCCTTCAACAAAGCATTAGCTACTGTCTTGAACGACCCGGACGGGCCTTTCAAAGTACCGGAGACCATCGACAAATACTATTCCGAAAAAATCGCTGCCGAACTGACAGCCCTGAAGACAAAACAGGAATCTCTTGAAAAGGCACTTCCACAAATCCCCCATGCCATGGCTGTTTCGGAAGGTCCGGTCGAAGATGTTCGCATTCACATCCGGGGCAACCATCTCACGCTGGGGCGCACGGTTGCACGCCAATTACCTGCGGGTCTACAACTGGCGAATGGCCACACGATCGACAAACAACGAAGCGGCCGCCTGGAACTGGCGTCCTGGTTGACCCATTCCGATCAGCCGCTCACAGCCCGGGTCATGGCGAACCGCATCTGGCTGTGGCACTTTGGCGAGGGACTCGTCCGTTCGCCCGACAATTTCGGTCAACTGGGAGAACGGCCAACACATCCCGGGCTGCTCGACTGGCTGGCTGTACAATTCGTTGAATCCGGCTGGTCGATCAAACAAATGCACCGTCTACTGATGCTCTCATCGACTTACCAGATGAGTACCGCCTGGAACGAACAAGCTGCGTTGTCCGACCCGGACAACTTCTTGTACTGGCGATTCAATCGCCGGCGTCTGGAAGCCGAATCGATTCGTGATGCATTGCTGGCAGCCAGCGCTCAACTCGACTTTTCAACAGGCGGATCCTTACTACCAACAGAAAATCGCGCCTACGTTACCGGGACGGCCAGCGTCAATCCCGTCGCCTATCAGTCAAAACGGCGTTCCATTTACTTGCCGATTGTGCGGAGTGCCCTGTATGATATGTTTCAGGTGTTTGATTTCGCCGACCCCAGTGTCATGCACGGTCAGCGGCAATCAACAACGGTCGCACCACAGGCCTTGTTCATGATGAACAGCCAGTTCGTCTCCGAACAGACGCTGGCATTGGCTGACCGACTGTTGGGCCTTCAGGATCTGGAAGATCGGGACCGCGTGGCGGTCGCTTACGAACGAACGGTCGGACGTTCGCCGAAAGAAGCGGAAGTTTCACGGAACCTGCAGTTTATCGAGCGATATCAGAACGCCACCACTTCGTCGGGGATTGGAACGGCTGAGGCCCGGCGTCGGGCCTGGCAAAGTCTCTGCCGCGCCATCGTGTCAACCAACGAGTTTGTCTACACGGAGTAATTCCGGGATGAAAGCCGTCTGTAACCGATTCACGCCGCTCTTCTCGCGTCGTGAAATGCTGCGCACCTGCAGCGCGGGTTTCGGTGGACTGGCCCTGGCTTCTCTGCTGGCCGACGAATCGCCGGCAAATCCACTCGCATCAAAACCAGCTCATCGCGCACCGCGGGCGAAGCAGGTAATCTTTCTGTTCATGCATGGTGGTCCTTCCCAGGTGGACACTTTCGACTACAAACCGCGGCTCGCACGGGATCACGGGAAACCACTGCCGTTCGCCAAGCCTCGCGTTGTTTCTGGAAAAACTGGAAACCTACTTAAGTCGCCATTCACATTTCGTCAACACGGCCAGTGCGGAACATGGGTGAGTGAACTCTTTCCGCACGTGGCAGGATGCGTTGACGATTTGTGTATTATCAATTCGATGCACTGTTCCAATTCACGGCATGGAGGTGCGTTGCTGGAACTGCATACGGGAAGTGACACATTCGTCCGCCCCAGCATGGGTTCATGGATCACGTACGGCCTGGGCAGCGAGAACCAGAACCTGCCCGGGTTTGTCACGATCTGCCCCACGTTGACGCATGGTGGAGCCAATGCGTACGGTTCTGCATTCTTGCCGGCCGATTACGCCGGCGTGCGACTCGGGAATGCGAGTATTCCTTCGAGCCAGGCCAAAATTCCATTCATCGACAATGCGGATGAAACCCCCACGAAACTGCAGCGTATGGAACTTGACCTCCTCCGACAAATGAACCGAGAGCGATTATCGGGCATCGGGCCTGACGAGTCACTGGAAGCCCGAATTAACTCGTTTGAACTGGCCTTCCGCATGCAATCCGAGGCGCCCCAGTTACAGGATATCAGTGGTGAATCGCAAGCGATCCAAGCCCTGTATGGACTCGACAACCCGGAGACTGAAAACTTCGGACGTCAATGCTTGATGGCTCGCCGGTTTGTGGAGCGAGGTGTCCGATTTGTGCAGTGCAGCCACAGCTACAAATGGGACCAACACACGGGACTGAAAAAAGGACACTCCAAGAACGCGTTGGAAGTCGACCGACCCATCGCCGGACTGCTGACCGATTTAAAGGCCCATGGTTTGCTCGATGACACGTTGGTCATGTGGGGTGGTGAATTTGGGCGTACCCCCGTGGCAGAACAAGATGACGGTCGCAACCACAATCCCCAGGGATTTTCGATGTGGTTGGCAGGTGGCGGTGTAAAACCTGGCCTGGTCCATGGTGCGACAGATGATTACGGCTACTACGCTACGGAAGATAAAGTTCATGTGCACGACCTGCATGCCACGTTACTCCACCTGCTGGGTCTCGATCACCTGCGGTTGACCTATAGTCACGGCGGCCGCCAGTTCCGCCTGACCGACATCTACGGAGAAATTGTCCACGACATTATTGGTTGAAGACGGCACTGTTGGTATTCAATACCCTGATAACTTCTCTTTCACTAGCGACACGCAACGGAGGCGTGGTTCGGCAGGGATTTATCGCCAGACTGGTCATTCGATCGCGCGGCCATTGACTGTCTTTCCCCCGCTCACGAAAAGAGCTAGCACGCTGGTTTCATGACCTTGCTCCCATGGAACGGATACTGTAGCCTCGCCCCGCTTTGTTCTTGTTCCGAGATACCGCCACATCGGCGAGGCATTTTCCGGCAAGGTGAAAAAATTGATAGCAGCTACAACGATGGTTGTCCCGTGTTACAACGAGTCCAAACGATTCCCGGTTGAAACATTTGATGAATTCATTGTCCAACACCCGGAAATCAACTGGTTGTTTATCAACGACGGCAGTACCGATGACACCCTTGCCCTGCTCACAGACCTACAACAGAAACATCGTCAACGCGTCGCCGTACTCGATTTGTCCCGCAATTGCGGCAAGGCAGAAGCCGTGCGGCAGGGCATCGTGGCCGCGGGCCAGGGGACCCCGCGGTACATTGGGTTCTGGGATGCTGACTTGTCGACCCCACTGGAGACCATTCCGGAATTCTCTCGTGTACTCGACCGCCGAGGCGACATCGATCTAGTCGTTGGCAGTCGCATACCTCTGCTGGGCAGACAAATCGACCGTCATCCAACGCGTCAACTGATTGGGCGTTGTTTCGCCAGGGTCGTTTCTGCCTTGTTCCGGCTGAACATTCGCGACACACAATGCGGCGCAAAACTATTCCGCCGTTCCGCGGTGACTCGTGTCGCTTTTCGCAAGCCATTCCTTTCGCGCTGGATCTTCGACGTCGAAATTCTCGTGCGGATGTCCCGTTATTACCGCAACGTGAAAAGTGTGAAAAACGCCGTCTACGAATTCCCGCTGGACCAGTGGCGTGAAGTAGCCGGGTCCAAGCTGACCTCGTGGGACTTTGCGAGGGCCTTGCGCGAGTTAATTCAGATCTACACCATCTATGTACTGGGTTTTCGACCCAAGCCGCGCGTAACCGCAAGACCTGAGACGGCTACCATCAGTCAACTGCCACAGCCAGGACCGGACCAATCACTGCGACGAGCCGCATAAGTGTGATCCGCGATCTCCGCCTCCTTCGTATTGCTTAGCAGTCAGGCTTCGTGCTGGTCCCATGCGAATCCTTGACCAGCCTGCCAACTGAAGGTAGGCTAACCATGAATTGGTGAAACGAGAGCGGCAAGAATAATTTTCCCTTGGCCAAGAGTTGCACGATTCCGGTCTTGCTGCTTTCTATCCTTCGACGTTTTTTTCCAGGCATACCGCGGGTTGCGCGGCAATTTTTGATTGGACTAAACATTATGAAACTCGGCGCATTTCTGATGCCTATTCATCCACCGGAAAAATCTCGTACTGAATGTTTCGACGAGGATACGGACTTCGTTGTTTTTGCAGACGAGTTGGGATTTACCGAGGCGTGGTGTGGCCACCATGTAACCATCGAATGGGAGCCGATCGTTTCAAATGACCTCTTCTTGGCGAACCTGATCGCCCGCACCAAAAACATCAAGCTGGGCGCCGGTGTCTCGATCTTGCCGCAACACCACCCGGCCAATGTAGCGGCCCGCATCGCGATGCTTGATCATCTTTCTCACGGTCGCGTCCTGTGGGGATTCGGCCAGGGAGGTGTGCCGACCGACTGGAGCTTGTTTGGTCTTCCTGAACCGAAGGCGCAAAGCCAAATGACGGCCGAAGCACTTGCGATTATTCTCATGCTCTGGACGCAAGATCCACCCTACCACTTTGACGGACAATTCTGGCAAATCCAGATGGACAACCACGACGCGGAACTCCGCAGCGGTTATCCGCTCAGGCCTTATCAGCAACCCCATCCTCCCATCGGTATGACTCTGATGAGTCCCAATTCGAAAGGTGGTTCGATCGGCGGTCAACGCGGATATCTCCCCCTATCAACAAACCTCGTCCATCAAAACACGGTCGCCGAACACTGGAAAACTTATTGCCAGGGTGCTGCCGATGCCGGTTTACCCGAACCGAGTCGTGATATCTGGCGAGTTTCCCGAAACATCTACGTGGGAGAATCAAATGACGAAGCCTGGGACTATTGCCGGAACAGCGCCTTCGCCAGATCGTTCGACTACTTGCTCACCATCCTAGGCGATGCCAACATGTTGCACCTGGTCAAGATGGATCCGAGTATGTCGGACGAAGACGCAACCGTCGAATACATGTTAGAAAATCTGTGTATCATCGGTGACAAGAAGTCCTGCACGGAGCAGTTGGAAGAGTTGTATGAACTTACGGGCGGATTCGGAACTCTGCTGCTGGCAAAGAACGATTTCGACGATGTCGACCGCTGGCATCGCTGCATACGCCTGCTGGCAGAAGAGATCGTCCCGGCCATGCCCAGTGTCGAGGCGGCGGTGACCGGCTGAACGCCGCACAACCGTAACGAGTTCCAATTGGCACGTTTTTTCACTTTCAGGCCAGGCTTTGGCCGTAAGCCAGCCTTGCTGTGGCAGAATCCGGGAACGTTAAAACGCTCCGTTGCAACTGGAACTAGCGTACCTGGGCCTTCGCGATCAGCCGATGAAAAATTTCTCGCTGCTGGCTCAAGGCTGCAACCGGATCGGTGATCTTGCTAGTGCATTCCAACAGCAGCCAGCCTGAGTAATCCATGGCAACCAACAGATTCATGAGGTCCTGATAGGGATACCCGGCACTCTGCAACTCGTGAATGTGGGCTGTCTGGCCAAAGTAGTCCTTGACCGCATTGAAATTCGCCTGCAATCCGTCACCTTCAAAATCTGCCGGATTTGAATTCCAACACAAGACAGCGCGCGGGTGGTCCGCGATTTCCATAATTTGTGCAAGGGCTGCAAAATCTTTGCCGACCGTGTTGTGAACCTCAAGACGGAGCTCCTGGCCCAGGTCGTCGACGAAATGGGCCAGGTGGTGCAGTGACTTCCCAATTTGTTCGATTGTTTTTTCGCGGGACATCTCGTCTCGAAAGCGGTCCGGTTTCACTTTCACACCGCTGCTACCGATGTCGTGACTCAACTGTAAAAAATCTTTCGTCGCTTCGATCGCTTTCTTGACAACTGCGGGATCCGGATTGTCATACCGTTCATTCGAACCGGGTCCCAGGCAAGTAACCGGACTGTCCCCAAATTTCTTCTTGACTTCCGCGCGTTGATGGCTGTTGAGGGAGGGCTCCACGCCGTGACCGTGCGTACTGCGAAGTTCGATGCCCAGTACCTCGGCCGCTTCACAATTCTTGAGACAAGTATCCAGGTCCCACATGTGGGCCCAAAGATAAGTGACAAGACCTATCTCCATTTTAGAGCCCCGCTCAGGAGCTCCCCAGAGCTGTTCTGTTGGCAAGCTGGTGGCCACCAGTGCACCACCAGTCGCAGTAATCCAATCACGACGAGTCACGGGCGTCATGTGAAAAGTTCCTTGTGAGGTTTGGCAGGAAACGCGAAAAATCGTAAAACGCTACCCTGAGATGATACCACAAATAAATGCTCTGCAAAAGTTTTCCATCAGGGAGAGGTATTGGTCGAAGGGAATCTCTGCTTGTGACCAGTCGTTCCCTCCATGATTGAGTGGTTGCTTCAAAGACCGCTCCGACGCATTGCTGAGGAAACCGGTTGGTCGCAGGCCCTCTCAGAAAACCCCTTGCACTGAGTCCATCTCCGGAATCGGCCAATCCCAATACGAATTCCTGTGTTAACACCAGCCGTGTCGTCCGGGAGACATCGGCCTCACCCCACATTCCATTCCCCTGCTGAATGCAACATGTTACGCTGAAAGGTGTTCCAAAGTGGAGCGGAACAAGATTTCCGTAACGAATGCAACGAGCAGGATCCTGCATGCGAGACGTTTCATATCGAGAAGCATACGACAAAGACGGGTACGTCGTTATTCCCGACTTCCTTTCGGCCCAGGACTTCACGGAACTCAACCACAATCTTGATCGCCACATTCAGCAGATCGTGCCGACACTGCTGGACAGTCACGCTTTTTATCAAGACAAAAGCAGGCCGGAAGCTTTAAGACAATTGCACACCATGGGCCAATGCAGTCCGCACTTCAGCCGCTACGTTGAACACCTTCGCTGGACCGCACCGGCAACAGCTTCACCTGGTGAAAACCTCCTTTCCAAGGAACCGTCGTGCTTTAACAGACCTCCTTTGACAGGGCACATCACTCCTGCCCATCAGGTCTACCGAGACCCTGCGGCGGTTCAGCATGCAAACGCCGGACTGAAAACACGGACAGTAGGATGACGACAATCGACGGGGCAGGACGCCCTGATCAGATCGAAGACGTATGAGCCAACTCCAACTTGAACGCACCGTTGCTTCGCGTCGAAACAAAAATGCCATGCCGCTATTGGCGGCGTTTCTCGTATTGACCGTCATTGTCCTGCTGGTATGGCTCACACCGAGGGCAACAGGTGACACCTTCATGGCACTAGCCGGCGGTCAGGACGTGTTGGATGGCAAGCTCGGCCAACCTGATGACTGGTCTTTCATGACTTCGGGAAGAGTGTGGGTCAACCAAAGCTGGGCGACTGGCCTGATGTTTTATCTTGCCCACATGACCGCGGGTGGTAACGGACTTGTGGCGATCAAAGCGGCAATGATTGTCATGCTGGCAACCTTTCTCGTATTAACAGCACGACAGTTGGGGGCCAGACCTGCGGTCGGTGCGATCGTTTCAGCCGCGATGTTACTGGCTGCGAGACACTTCATCGAAATACGTCCTAATCTTGTCGGACTGACGCTGATACCGATGCTGATGTGGATTCTTTTTGCATCGCGCGAACGTCCTCAACGCATTTGGTTCGCAGTCATCCTGGTAGCGCTCTGGGCTCACCTGCACGGTAGCTTTATTTTTGCCATCGGAATGCTCGGCTTGTGGACCGTCTGCAGTTACGTGATGCTTCTGCAAAGTCCCGGCCGGGTGGACGCGTGGAAACAACACTGGCATTTACCACTGGCAACCGTCAGCGCCCTGGTCCTCACGGTGATCAGCCCATACGGAATCACCAATCTCACTCAACCATTCACCCTTCTTCTAGGAATCGAAGGCGAAGCCTGGCCATCTCCGGCCGTCGAGATGAAACCAATCTTTGCTGACGACACGAAACAGTATACGGCCGGTCTGCGCGAGTTTTTCTTGGTTCTCGGTTTTCTGGCAGCGCCCGTACTGGTGTGGGTCTACCACAGAAAACTATCGTTCCGCCTTCGGTTGGGAACTAACCATTTCCGCAATGACATCCGTCTGGTTTTTTCCCTGTGCTTGCTGGGTGTCGTGATCGTGATGGCATGTTGTGCACGACGATTTGTGCCGATTGCACTACTTGTTTCTACCCCGGTACTGGCCTTCGAATTTCAATGGCTGCTGGACCACCGCCTTCTTGCCTGGCCTACAGCAATTTTCTGTTCAACAGCCGCTGCGATAAGTCCCCTGTTGGAAACCAAGCTGACAGGACCCGGCAAAATATCGACAATCGCCAATCACTTATGGGGGAATCCACTACTGCACACAACGTTTGTTGTCGACCAGCGTCTCCTCTGGTTGACTCAAACTTTAGTGATTGCGATCGCGCCCCTGCTTCTTCTGCTCTTGTTGCGCAGGTGGGGTTCAGGCGAAACAGAAACACCCGTGAATGCGGCTGCACTCGAATCGGAAGGAAGTTGGTTTGCGACCGGTCAACGGATCGCCTGGCCCACGTTGGCAGTCGCCAGTTTCCTGTTCGTCGGAGCATTGACTCACGCGCCTCGCCTCAAAGCACATTATCGTGCCGACCATTTCGAATACCCGCAGCAGACATTCTATGAACGAATGGCGAAGCACTCGTTTTTTCCGACCGACGCTGCTTCGTTCCTGAACGACAACGAAATCGCGGGCCACGTCTACAATGACTGGCGGTGGGAAGGGTTTTTGCGCTGGCATTGTCCACAAATCAAAGTTTTTCTGGGTGGTCGATCACGGCAGGTGTACAGTGCACGGGCAGCCCGCATTTTTCAACGACTGGGTAACGGTCAGGACATCGCTGCTCTGCCCGGACTGGGTGTGAACCTGGTGGTCCTGCAGGCGCAAGAGGCTGCCATGGCCGATGCGCTCATGAAATCCCGTCAACCCGACTGGACCACGATCTACCACGATGGTAATGCAGTCATCCTGGCCCATGACGGTGACGCGCCATCGCGAGAACTGATTGCCGCCGCTGCTGCGGGACGGCTCAAGTACTCCAACCCGGTCATGTCCAAGCTCAGTCGAGCCATCTGTCTTTGTTCACCCAGTTTAGACAATCGGCCGGAAGAGATTCTGGAAGCTGCAGAGGTGGCGGTCCTCGGGCAGCCCATGCCAGCCGTCTATCGAGCGCTGGGGCACGCCCTGAACGCTAACAAGTTGTCCCCGGATCAATTGGTCTCTTTCCTGGAGTCGGAATTGCGGCGGCTCGAAGGATTGGATTTTCACCAGGTCGAGGGCATTCACATTCTGACCAGTCGTTATGAAGCTGCGAGAACACTCGGTCTCGTCTACCGGGCGTTACGTCGCTCTCAGGATGCCAACTTGTGGTTTGACTATTCGACACAGATAAGGTTGCTGGCCGAATCGGTGAGCACTGGCAGTGACGAGCCGGCAATTCCCTCCCTACCACGAAGCCGGTAAGACACCACAAATGGCTGACCAATAAACCAGATTCAAAGCCTGGTTCCACGGGCTGACCTGATGAACAAGTCCGCCGCGCAGCTTGCTGCACCCGTCGCCGGGTACTCTTGAACGTGTCTTCTTTTTCCAGCTAGGGAAGTGGACTCGCTTCTTTCAGCGAGGAGAGAAACGCTACAAGATCTGCGGCTTGTTGCGCAGTTAAATCACGTAACAAGCGCTCCGGCATGAGCGACTTTTTCTGCGGCAACAGTTCCTCCACATCCTCGGTCGACAATCGTACCAGTTCCCCTTTTCCGTCTTTGAACACCGTCAGGACAACGTACTGTTCAGTCTTTTCTGCCAGGATCCCTGTCAAGATCTTGCCCTCGCTGGTGACGACCAAGTGAGTCACGTATTCGGGATCAATCTTTTGCGAAGGATTAACGAGCGATTCCAGCAGTTCTCTGGGTTTGTATTTTTTTCCAATCTGGCTGAGATCGGGACCCAGCGTGTTGCTGGTCCCGTCAACCCGATGACAGTTCTTGCACTGGGCACCGGTGGCCGCCAAAAAGAACTGGCGACCATTTTCCACGTCCCCGCGAAGCTTCAGGACTTCGGTCTGGTCGACCACATCTCCCAGCCTCTTGATCCGGTGTTGTTCGGGCACAAATCGCTCGAACAAATCACGTACATGAACATCCGCGTGGGCCATGGCGGCTTGAACCACATCTTGTCGAATCGTCTCCAGCAACGGATCCTCCGTGACCAAACGGGATGCGATAAATGCCCGCCGGATCGAACTGAATAATCCCTGGTAGATTTCAATTCGCTGTTCTGCAGTCCGCTTCTTAGATTCGCGCAACGTCTCCAGGACACCCGTCACCTCATCCTGAGTCGTTTGGTTCGGGCGACCTTTTTCCTCACTCACTGGAGACAACTGCGTGACCCAGTCGTGCAGCAAATCAAGGCCTTTTTCATCGGTTAAGTTCGAGCCTACATGCGGCATACGCCCTTGGCCCCGCTTGGACAGCCGATAGAGCATCACGGATGCATACGGATCACCCGGCGCGATGATTCGAACGTCCGTCAGACCGAAAGCTCCGTGCAACGGACGCTCGTCTACCAGCATCGCCTCAGGCAATGTCGCGTTGTATCGTAAATTCATCTTCGAATTTCCCCCGCCGTCCGGCACATGACAGACAGAACAATTCACGTGCAAATACGCCCGCGCGCGTTCTGTGAGGTCTGCCGTGGGGTCATCAAGTTCTGGCAGCGCATCATATTCATGTGAGAGTTTTTCCAAGGGTTCCTCAAACAGGTCGGCATGGTTCCACGCGCGAAGCTGGTTGTCCAGCACGCCATCGAAGTCATGATTCCTGTTGAATTGTTCGGTCCTCAATCCCAGAACGAAACCCGCAGCACGCGAGTGACAGACCATGCATTCGTCGCGACTGGGAATGCGCCACGTCTGTCGCCGTTGCCCACCCTCGGCCGCCGAATCCTGAATGTTCAACGCGAGGTCCCGCCCAGCCGCCTCCACCAGCAATGCGTCTGTCTGCTCGTCGTTCCACAAGTAGGAATAGCCCAGCCAGTGATCGTCCTGCTTCACAACGATTCGTGTTTCGATGTGCTTCAGTGAGTCCGGATTGCCAACTTCCATTTCAATTGAAAGAGTTTGGACCGTTACGGTGCCATCTTCAAAAGTCCACGTCTCCGCGTCGGCGCTCGTTTCGATGAATGTAATTTTTGATGATCCGGGCAAGGCGACAAAACGCTGTATGACGGCGTTATCGCACCACTGGGGTACGTTGACGGAGTAGGGGAGCACACCTGGTGCTACTGCGTGATCTTTCACCGATGAGAAAATACCGGATTCGCTCAGCCGCCGCGGGAACAATCCCTGGTCAAATTTCTGCGGATTGGGTTCCAATTCGTACAGTTCGCCACTTGCGTAACCACACAAAAAGATTTCTCCGTCACGTCGCACTCCAAAAGACGCAATTTTTACGGCGCTGTTGGTCAGCTCTTGTTGCCACGTGACCTGTTTTCCGTCGTACCGCACGGCCCACACCTTGCCGTATTCATAGTCACCGTAAATGTAGGCGCCCTGCAACTCGGGCAACCTGCTGCCGTGATAGACGTAACCCCCGGTAATCGAACGGCACTCGGAGTGGTGGTGCTCGATCACGGGTGGCAGGATGGGTCCCGGACCCAGCTCCTGATCGGGATGAAACGAGTGTGTGCCTTCTTGAACACTCCAGCCGTAGTTGCCACCCCGCTGGACCTGCCAGATCATTTCCCACAAGTCCTGCCCCACATCTCCCACCCAGAGATCACCGGTTTCAAAATCAAAGCTCATGCGCCACGGGTTGCGGAAACCAAAGGCCCAGATCTCGGGTCGCGCCCCCGGATAGTTGACAAAGGGATTGTCCTGCGGAATCACATAGGGCTGGTCTGGTGCGGCGCCATCAACGTCAAGTCTCATGATGACCGCATACAAGTCGTCCACTCCTTGTCCCGTTTGCAGTGGATCAGAACCCGAGGTGTGGTCGCCTGTGCTGACATACAAGTAACCATCTGGCCCCATGATCGCCTCGCCGCCACTATGTCCTCCGGCAGGCCATTCAACGATGATTTTTTCGCTCTCGGGAATGCACGTTCGCGGAGTTTCCATGGTCGTTGTGAATCGAGACACACGACACTTCAGTTCTTCCGGCTCGTCTTCTTGCCCGGCCCCTGTTGATTCTTCTTCAACCTCGTTCAATTCGGATTCATCCTGAGACTCGCTGGCAGCCGTGTCGTCCTGCGCATTTCCCTGTTGCTGCACGTCCCGGGAAACATTCTCCTCTGTTGAATCCTGCCCGAACTCAACAGTCTCGCGCTGGTCGGAGACTGGCTCTTCTTCGGAATTATCCTCCACATCACCGGTCTCCTCTTCCTCCGGAACTTCATTCGGTCGAAACAAAAACACGAAGATTTGTCCGTTGTTTTCGTAATCCGGATGAAAGGAAAAACCGAAAATTTGTCGTCCAGCGTCCAGAAATAGTTCGCGTTGATCGGTGTCTGGATTGTTCCCGTCAAAAGCATAGAGCTTGCCAGAGTACTCCGCCACGATTAAACGCTCCGTGCCCGGTTCTTGCGCAATGAAAACCGGGCCCTTGAAAGTTAATCCAGGGAAAACCCTTTTGACTCGGTATGGCGATGGCGGGTCGGGGCTACCAACCACGCGCGAGGTGGTCCACGGAACACGTGTCTGCATGCCATATGGCCGGGAAGAATCGTCGGCCCACATGTGCGTTACGCAACCGATCCACAGGAGGACTAACCAGAACGGAAAATACGGAGGCAAGTGTCGGTGAAATTTTTTCATTATCGGATTGGTGACAAAGATTTTCTTCTAGGTAATGAACTTTCAGTGGCCATCAAATAATCCAAAAGGAAAATCTTAGCATAACATGGCGAGCCAAACATGAGTTCCTGGATTTATGGTCCCGAATTCGAACTAGCGTGTTTTTGATTTTCTCATCCCTTGAGGCGATACGGAGTTTAAACCCTTTCCTGACGATTTCTCTGACCGGACGCGTCTAAAGTCCTGGACAACCTTCACCGGTAACCCCTGTGCTGTACCAAGCGGGTACCTTCATATTTTTTGAGAAATTTTTCGGACAACGTCAGTCTCCAAGTCCCGATTGACTGGGGACACGATAGCAAATATTCATTTCGGGCGTCTGCAACGGGAGGTGGCCCGCAAGTTTTGAATCCAGACAGCGATCAAGAATTGCACCGGCGATTTGGGCGCGTTCAACGGGATACGGCAGAGAACCTGTAATCATCATTTGCTCGATTTTGTCCGCCAAACGGGCTGACTGGGTGACGTTCGGGATGTTCGGCATGAGAAATTGTGTGGACAGGATCTCGCCCCCAGCCAGCTGCACCGCCATGTTCACATCTTCGATCGCACCATCGAGCAGCAACAACACTGTCCGTAATCCGTCGTTTCGTTCAATCAGGTAGGCCACCGGTTCTGCAACGAGCTCGGGCAACTGGTTATTGTTTGCCAAATCCTGGGGGCGACCTTCCAATGTAGAAACACCTTGATGTGAATCCGATCGGGAAAGGGCCGCTTCGAGCAGGCGCTTCGACCAACGTCCTTTTTTACCCGCTTCCCAGACCGCATCACCTTCGATCATCTGCACCGACTTGATTCCTGTCTCTCCGCCCTTGCGTCGTTCGACCATACACTGCAACGCTTCGAGCGCGCGAAAAGCGTTCCCCGAACCCACCATCAATGCCTCGGTCAATACGGCCCCGTAAGGCGTCTCGATGGGAGGCAGCCGCCAGGTTACCGGCAGGGACGATCCAGCCAGCAATGGAAATTTCAAACGATTCGCAGCGGCCACCATTTTTTCCGCCTGCCGCCAACTGTGCGAAAGAGCCCCACCGTTAAACACGGGAACGGCCCTTCGGTCCTGCTCAAACACTCGCAGCAACTGTTGAAAAAATTCGTGCCGCGGATAGAGCACTTGGCCTTTTTGATTGCGAGGATAATCACCCTGCTCACCAATGATCACAACCCCGTCGACCGCTAACCGATCACCACCGCACCGCAAAGCGGCAGAAATGGTGGGATAGATAGTAAAACCGTGCCTGGCAGCGCGCAAAGCGCTCAGATCTCCTGCAGGTGTCTGGTCGACGTAGAGCGAAACCACTTGCACCGCCGGCTGGTGCCACCTCCCGTCACGGGGATAACCCACCAGGAAGCGGTCAGTGATGTGCTGCGCCTGAGAACGAGTAGTCAAAACGGTTGTAATGAATGCCACCCTCTTTGTAGAACCAACACGATCCGCCACAACCGGACCTGCCAACCGGTTCGGTGCGGCCAACAATAATTCCGCGTAGCCAGCGCCCAGCACTCCGGAAAAAGTACGTCGATTGAGCAATTACGTTCTCCAAAATTGCGATTGTCGAGGTGGTTCATACCGAATCGCCAAATGAGGCAATTCGATACGTTTCTGGTTCTGGTAGAGCGAATCGATCCCCGCCTCGGTCATGCCGGTTGTCAACAGCGTGCGTTCCAGCGGGCAGGGAGACTGGCCCGTGAGAAACAACGTTTCGATGTGATGGACTAGCGGACTGAAGAAGTTTCGCAGGGACTGGTAGGACAGGTAGAACAACACCGAAAAAATCTCGCCACCTTTGAGTCGCGCGGCAACGCTACAATCTCCCACGATACCGCCAGCCCTTCCCCCCGGCTTGAACTGGATCAACGTGGTCTTCAAGCCGTCAAGATACTCAAACCGGTACGCGCGCGAGTCGGGAGAAGCACGACGTATCTCATCGATCGTTGGAAAAACGTGGCTGTATGTCGGACGTCGGCTTGTCAACTGTAGACTTCGACACAAGGCGGCCTCGAGAAGCTGTTTGTCCCAGCCACCTTTTTCCCAGGATCCGGATTCCAGTGCATGCCAGAACCGTTCACCGCGGAGTGCTTCAACCGCCCGCACTCCTGTCTCACCTCCTCGGCGCCGTTCCACGATTGCTTGCAAGGCTTCCAGTACATGGAAGTCACCGGCGTCCAGGTCTTCGTCCCAAATGCCAACCGCTTCTTCGACTTCGGCACCCCAGGGCAAGTCGACAGACGGCAGTCGCCAGGAAAGCGGCAGGGAAGACCCGGCCATGAATCCAAAGTTCATCTCCTTGGCCGTGTCAAACATCTGCCGGGCGTAATCCCAATTCCAAGACAGGTGTTTGTCATTGAACACCGGCGCGGTCCGTCCGCTTGCGCGATACACATCTACCACTTGCTGAAAATATTCAAATCGCGGGTAGAGTCTCTGTCCTTTTTCGTTGGACGGAAAGTTGCCGTGTTCGCAAATGATCAACACCCCATCAACCGCCAAATCCGCTCTCCCCCGGGTCAAAGCCTCGGCAATCGTCGGATAAATCTTCATCTGCGGATGCTGACGACTCCGCGCGATGCTGAAATTGTCCTTGCGTTCCTGCTGTACATAAAGCGAAACAACATCCATCGGCGGACGATGATGACGGCCCTCCCATCCGTAACCTGCCAGAAATCGATCCACGATGTGCTGCCCGTGAGAGTATTTGTGGTAGACCGTCGTGAGAACGGCAATCCTGGGCCGCTGACGAGCAGCGCGCGCTGTGCCGCCCAGTGACGCCGTGCCGCCCAGTACCATCGTGGCCGTCGTTCCGCTTAGAAAGTCGCGTCGTGAGGGGGACATGGTACTACTCTCCTGAATCCCCCTGCACCCGGTGTCTGACGATACAAGGTGCCGCTGGAATCGGAAACAAAATTGTTGCGGCGTGGGTTTCCGGTCGGCACGGACAATCGAGGTAGCTACTCGACAAATTACCGATGTATTCTCACCGTGCTTGAGGCAGACGACGGTACGGGTTACGCTCCCAGGGGAACGCGGCAGCGTGGTCGCAAACCGCGGTGGTTGATATCGTATCGTTAGACCACCCGGGTTCAAAGGCCCAACCTTCCGGAAAAATTCGGCAGTTTTTTTGGAACACGGGCGGCAAGGCCAAAGATGACGGCAAATAGCACCAACCGCGTGACGGTCAGTCTCCGGCAAGCAGGACCAGCAGGTCCCGCATTTCTTTCAGCGTCAGTTGTCGATGAAATCCATCGGGCATGATCGATCGGTCACTCAGCTGACGAAAAGCAATTTCATCGCGCCCGATTGTGAACTGTGTCCCGTCCACCCCCAGAAACCGCTCGACCTGATTCTTCTCGTTCACACCCAAAGACATTCCCAGAAACAGTCTTCCGTCAGTCGTCTCAACCATCCACGGAACATAACGCGGTGCGATCTCACGACTCGGTTGGAGAATAGAATCAAGCACTCGGTAGCGGTCCATGCGTCGAGCCACACCGGTCAGGTCCGGCCCCACCTCGTTGCCGTGTCCATTCCAACGATGGCATGCAGCGCAGCGCACCTCAGAATGCCCGAAGAAGACACGCCAGCCCGCGCGACGACTGCCGGAAGTGCCAAGCAGTTCGAGCCACGAATCCGTGTCCTGCACATCCGGCCATGATGGCGACACGACTCCGGGTTGCGTCGAATTTTTGGCGAGCAGTCGAACGGCCTCCTGCTGGACTTCTGACCGGGGAGGCCGGGCCAGTTGCTGCAGCACCGCGAGGTTCTCCGCCACTGGCGACAGACCACAAACTGCGTCTGCCCGCAGGGACAGATCCCTGGACTTGTCGGTTGCAATCGTACGCAACCATTTGAACCGCTGGGGATGGTTGCTCAGAACCAGTGTTCGCACGGCTTCCTGCTGTACCGCCGGATCAGCCGAATTGGCCAGTTCGCGCAGAACCGCCCCACGCAGTCTCGGGTGTCCCGGTCCCAGAAGTCGCAAGGCCATCACCCGTAGCGGACCAGCCCGCGTGTTGTCCCCAAGAAGACTCAGTAAAACCGGCTCTCCGGCCTGGGGCCCGTCGTGCCGTGGAGCCCGTTTCGTATCGAGCCACTGCATGGCCGCCAGTGTGGCCCGGAACAACGGTACCGACATCATCTCGTCTGACAGCCCGCGTTCCAATTCGTTGCGAAACTCAACCAACTGCTGATCCGCAATCCACCGAACTGCGAACAGCCGGACTTCGGGAAACGGAGAGCTGAGCGCCTTGGAAAGCATTTTATTTTTTCTGTCAGGGGTCAATCTTTTTGAGCGGCGAGCAGCTTCGAGCAAACCGAGCTTCTGCCGCGCGTCTCGGAGCACTTCAAGTTCGGTTTGCCATACCCTGGAAGAATCAACCAGCCCGTTTACCGCGCCCTGGCGCAAAAATGGATCGCTCTCACTTAAATTCGAAATCTCGGCTTTTGCAGCCCAGCGGACTGCTTTTTGTTCCGCATCGGTGCGGTCCGGAAAACTCTCCGCTGGCGGGTCACCTTTCCACCGCAACCGCCAGACACGCCCCCGACCGTGAACGTTGTAACTGCTGTCAACCCAATCGGTAAAATAGAGCGCTCCATCGGCTCCCACTGCAAAGTCAATTGGACGAAAATCGTCATCCCCCTGAACAACGACCTCACGCTGCGCGCGAAAAGAGGCACCCCGGGATTGGAGAGCGAATCGCTCGACCCGATACTCACCCCAACTCGATACATAGAGCCTGCCGTGATACGGGATGACTGCGGACGGAGCCTCGCTGGTGCCGGCCACCATGGGCAGTGTGCCGGGAAGCTCGCCGTCCCAGGCCTGCAGGGGATGTTTTCCGGATCGGCCGTAACGAAACTGGTATCCGTAATCGCCACCGTCAACAATGTGCAACAACCGACACGGCGGGCTGGCATCGGGATCGTTATCCACGCTGAACACCCGTCCGAAAGGGTCCGTGCAAATGCCAAAAGGGTTCCAGAATCCGGTGGCAATGCGAGTCAGGTCACTCCCGTCGGTTCGGCACCAAAAAATATTGCCTCCCTCACCACCGCCCCGATGCCGGGTCGCATCGCTGGCAACCAGCGTGTAATCCTCACCAAGGTTTTCTCCGATCCCGAAATAGAATCCTCCATTTCCGTCAAAACAGAGGCCGCACAACCCGTTGTGGGGATAGTTTCCCAATGTTACCAGGTGGACAATTTCCTGTCGCTCATCGGCCTTGTCGTCCCCGTCGGTGTCACGAATTCGAAAAATACGCCTGCGTGTCGCGACATAAATCCAGTTCCCGGGCCCGCGGGCAATGCTCATCGTATGCCGCGGGCCCGCGAAAAAATTACGAAACCGGTCGGCCCTGCCATCTCCATTGGAATCTTCGACGATTCGAATCCTGTCGGATTCCGGCCCTTGATAATCTTCCTTAGGAAAATGGGTGTGTGATTCGATGACCAGCAAGCGTCCCAAGTGATCAAAGGTCAATCCCACGGGAGTGACAATGTCAGGCTCCCTGGCAACGAGCGTCAGTTCCAGGCGCGGATCCAGCACACGCGGCTCGGCCGTTTCTCCCGGCGAGGACAGCATCTGAAAGCAGACCCCACATGCGGCCCACAAAAGCAGATTCGCGGTTGCCGATTTCATCGAGAACATTTCACGGAAGTTCCTTGATGCGAATCCGCCGGAACTTGATGTCGTTGGGTTGGCCATGATCCTGGAGACCAATGTAACCTTTCCCTGAACGGTCCTTGAGTGCGGTCTGGTCGAGTTGAATGTCGACAATTTGCTCGCCATTCAGTTCCAATTGCAGACGACTGCCGACACAGGTGACGATCATCCGGTTCCACTGACCCGGTAACTTCGACATATTCTTCGAAGCGCCAACCGCACTGATAATGCCACCGTGATCGTGGTTGCTCATCTCCCCTTCGTGTTGCGAAGAATCCAGAATCTGAGCTTCAATACCGGTGCTAACCGGATCGGCAAGATCAGCAACACGAAAAAACACGCCGCTGTTGCCTCCGGCGGGATATGAATATTCCAGATCCAGAATGAAATTTTCGTATTTTCTGTCGGACCATATGTACGCGCTGTAACGCTGCCAACCTTTCTCTCCGGGCCGTGGTTGGATCATCAGCACGCCCTCGTCGCATACCGTCCAATTACCCGTTGTCTGCCAGCCATCAAGATTTTCGCCATTGTATAGGGAGACGAACCCATCGGGATCTCCCGCAACGGCAAACGAAACAAAGAAAAAAACGTTCAGCAGCGTGAGCAATGATTTCATCATAGCGGTGTTTCCTGAAAGTCTGTCAATGGTTGGATCAGCAAATGCAGGTTACTGTTACATCGTGCCAGGCAGATTCCACGTGTCTTTAATCCCAAGGAACTTCTCGGCGGCATCGAAGAAGTGTATTCTAACGGGACCGTGCTACTGCGTCACCTCATTCCCGCAGATGTCCTCATCCGACTGCTTTCCTCGTGGGGATTCACGGGGGCGGAGTTCTCCCGGCTTGGTCTCTGAATCCTGAATCGCAATGATTTCGACACCTGATGGATGTCTCATAACAACGACTGCACCCGAAAACAAAAAATCTGTTGGTAACCATCGCCACAGATCAGCTTACATGTAACAGCCACCTCACGTCCCAAGGAACATTTTCATGGATCGCCGCCAATTTCTGAGTGCTGCAGCTCTCTCCACGAGTTTGGCAGGTACGACAGCCAGTGCCACAGGCACGTCCCAGACCGCCTCCCGTCAGCCAGCACGACGTCCTCGCAAAATCTATTTCAACGACGCACGCCACCACTACCTCTATGCGTTCGAACCGCCCATGACGCGAGAAGATGCACACCGGCCAATCGACGAGTTGGCCAGCACAGCGATCGATACTTTTATTTACGGTGTGGAAACGGGTGGCGGATTGTTCAGTGATACAAAAGTCGGTCAACGGTTCGGTGCCGACGGTGAACCTTTCGATTCACCCTACTATTGGCGGGCCCACTTTAACATGCAAAGCCTCATCGACCAGGGCCTGGATCCCCTGCAAGTATTGATTGACCGTGCCCATGAACACGACATGGACTTTATCACCAGCTTTCGGATGGGCGGCGGTCCCAGTGATCCACGCTACCGGATTGGTGTGGGAGGAGCTGGCGGTGGTGGTGGGGGCCCCCGAGAGAATTGCCAGGATTTCGGACGTCCTGAAGTGCGTGATTCCCGCTTCGAATGGCTGGAAGAATTGGCCAGCTACCCGGTCGAAGGAATCGAATTTGACTTTGCGTTCATGCCGCACTATTTCAAACCCCACGAAATCGAAGCGAATACCGGAGTCTTGACCGACTACGTGCGTCGTCTTTCGGAAATGATTCGTAGCAAAGGAAAAGATCGAATTGTGGGCGCGCGCGTCTTTCCCAGTCTGGAAATGAACCTTGCGCTCGGGTTAGACGTCGGCGCGTGGCTGTCAGAAAGACTCGTCGATTATGTGGCTCCTCTCTTCTATGGCTACTTTCTTCTCGACCCTGACATGCCTTTTGAATCGATGGCCGAAACAGCACACGCAGCAGGGGCCGAAGTTTTTGCGGTCCTGCAACCTTATTTCATGCAGCACAATGAACATGCCACTCCGGCAATGATACGCGCTGCCGCTGCCAACTTCTGGGCCAAAGGAGCCGATGCCCTGATTGTTGCACCGTGGTTTTACTGGCCCTTCCGGGACGAAGAAAAATCAATGCTCACCGACGTGGGAGCTCCTCAGGACATCCAGGAAAAAGACAAGCATTATTTCGTCGCTCCCCGGCAAGAGGATGCAGCGGTGCTGGGATACGACCATCCCCTGCCACTTTCCTTGTCAAAAATCGCCGGG
>PBTE01000026.1 GCA_002726515.1 Planctomycetaceae bacterium
ACCTACGATCACGCCTGCCACCAAATCTCCCTGTGCGAACATCGCGTTCACATCGGCCAGGTCACACGTGTGGTTCGCGTCAACGTCACAGGTGGCCGGGTTCAGGATCACATCGGCCGCCAGGCTTCCCAGCAACCAATGAGCGTACGCGGTCGGGTGAATGTCATCCCAGAACAGGTATTGATCCGGATTGGGAACGACCTGGTTGGTGACGGGATTGAAAGCCTGACCGGTGACGTTGCTAAGCCCAAAAGCAGCGGGGTCCTCGAGAACTGCTTGCAAGCCGGCGTGGAAATTCACGCGGTGAATAGTGATTCCGGGTAGTGTGTGAACGAGGTTGTCCAGACGGTTGCCCAATTCCAGATTGAATTGGGCAGATCGTGCGTTGAGTATGCTTTGGTTCGTGCCCCCGACCTCGCCGGGAATATGGCCCAGTGGCGGCAGATTCGGCACCAGAAAATTTCTTCCCCCCGCGTTGTACAGATCGGCGATGAATCCTTCGAGGTTTCCGACAGGCAGACTGACATCCGTGACGCCACCCGAAAGCAAGTCATTGGCGCCACCCTCGACGATAAACAACTCGCCACCCGAAATCGTCCGCGTGTCCAGGTAGTCATCGACCTGGTCGGCCACATCGTCGGGCAAAACCAGGTTGAGAAACACATTTCCGTCGTCGAAAGTCGTCGCACCTCCAACCGCGTAATTGAAACCACCCAGTTCACTGGGTATCGCGGCGCCCAACCCCAGTTGATCGGACAGGTGTTCCACCCACACCGGCCCGTTGGAAAAACGCCCGTCGTAATAGGGGGACTGGGGATACGGTGTATCAAGTTGCGGGAACAGGAACGCCAGCACCAGTGCGTTGAACCAATTGCTTGTGGCGTCGTAGATGTTGCCCGTGTCGGATAGGCTGTCGCCGAAGGAGACGACCTCTGTAAACACCTGGGCCCGAGCCTGGGAAACGCTCCAAGTCAAGACGAACAGGATTGTGATAGTCGGCAGGCCAAAAAGCGGCCATCTTCTGTTCTTGTTGTTCCACGTGTTCATACTGTCGATTCAACCTTCTCTACTACTGACAGATTCCTCACGCCAGACCACCAACCTGGGATTCTACCACAAACAAACAGCGGTTTCCCGGGCGGCCTGCGGGTCGGGTAGGAATGTGCCGGAAAACTCGGCAGTAAGAGGAAATAACTACGGTCTGATGAGGCTGAGCGACATGCGAATGGTTCCGGAGCTGGACGTGGTGGCTTTGTTTCTCTGGCAGGCCATTACATCGGTGGGTGCCATGGCGAGTGAAGGGGACTGACGGTGGTCCATCCGTTGCGGCGTAGTCAGTGCGTCATTTCTGGTTGACTACGAGCACGACGCTACTGCACCTGGCCCCTGCGGACCGACCAGATGAAACCGTCGTACCAGAAATGCATCAGGGTCACGACGACGGTGATCGCCATCATGATCTGGTAGTTAAGCTGTAAGCCGGGAACAATGGTCCACACGCCGTAGCCCAGGCCGATCGCAACAAACATTGCCAGGGCAATGTACCGTCCCACGGGAACACCACCGAGGCGAAAGAAGGTAGTGATGTTCTTTTGTTCCATAAACCAGACGATAAAAAAGTACTGCCAGGCGTGAAAGAAGTTCATTACGAAAAACGCCGATCCGAACGGGTTGAAGCCCCAGCAGGTGATCGAGACGACGGCTAGAATCAACAGCAGGAAGACCTTCTGGAACGAAATGTTGTAACCCTGCTGCGCCAGCTTCCAGTAGGCGTAGACATAATAGACGCAGAAGGGGATGCCAACACCGCACAAGATGTAACTCAGCCAGCGGCGTACCTGCTCCAGTTGTTCGGAACTGTCCGGATTCCAGTCAAACAGAGCGGCCATCAAATCATTGAACCCCAGCAAGCTTTCCAGACTCTTCTCCTGGATCAGAAGGTGCAGCACGAGGCTGGCCCCCCCCAGGATCGGGCCAAAATAGAGCAGCAGATTAAGGTACCAGTCAAGCTGCCTACCGGCGAGCGGATGATTGCCCTTTTTCATGTCGTAAATTCGGCCAATGCCGAAGGTTTGCAGTGCCGAGTGGTAGACGTCCCACCAGACGGTCAGGACGGTCAAGGCGGCCAGAACCCATGTGGAACCGTAGGCAAGCAGGAACAGGATGATCGGCACCGCGGTGAACCGCCAGATGTGAAGCTTGAAAATGGACGGGTTGAGGTGACTACGAAAAAAAACAACGAACAGGTGCCCGAAGATGACCACGTGGATGAAGGCGTCCAACAGGGTGGGCGTTCCGATCGAGGATGTCACGCTCTGCAAAGGAAAGCGGTAAATCGGCAGGGTCGCGAACGGGATGAAAAGTGCGATGGCCAGCAGCGGAGAGGCGATCAGGAATACCGTATCGGCGATGGGGCCGGCAATGAATCCAGACTTGGGTTTTTCCATCATCGTTGTGGTTCACAGTTGAGGGGTTGTGGGCTCGTCAGCCGTCTTTTGGCGGTGTTGATCCAGCCGGTGTTGAATGGTTTGCACCAGGCCGTGATTCCCGCTGGCCTTGGCCAACTGCAAGGCTTGTTCTCCGGCCTGAATCGCATCTTGAAACTGACCGCTGGCGGCGTACGCCTTCGACAACGCGAGCAGCGGCGCTACCCACTTCGGCTGTAATTCCACAGCCTGTTGCCAATGGGCGAGCGATTCTTCCGGACGGCCCAGTTTCTGTAAAATATTGCCCAGGTAATAGTGTGCGTCGCCCAGACCCGGATTCAAGCCGATTGCCTTCTCCAGGTGTTGGGCGGCTTGCTTGTCGAGCTCCTGCGCGGCCAGTGCCTGTCCCAGGCCGTTGTGGAGGTCGGCCTGGTTGCCGCTTCCGGGCAATGCCTGGCGGTAGTGCACGATCGCTTCCTGGTGGTTCCCCAGAAGTTGCTGCACACGTGCCAGGCGCTGGTGGGCTTTCGCGTGGTTGGGATGGATCTGCAGTGCCCGCTGCAGGTCCAGGATGCTTCCTTGCAAATCACCTTGGCTGCCTTTGATCGAGCCCATCAGGATCAGCGCATCACTGGATTGCCCGTGCAGTTGGATGGCCTGCTGACAGGTTGTGCGCGCAGCCTGGGTGTCGCCTTGGGAGAACAACTTTTGAGCCTCCCGGTACAGGGAGCGCGCCTCGACGGCCCCCTGCGGGATGTGGGACCTGCCATAGATCATCATGGCTGCAAGGGGGACCGAACCGACCAGGACGGCGATCAACGATGCGACAAACTGCCGGACGCGGGCACCATCGAACATGGAATAATGGCTCGTGGGACTGACTGACAGAAACTTTCGTCCATCAGATTAAGCGTAGTTTATTCTCAAGATCGAGGGAAGCAGAAAAAGGCTCTGCAGCCTCTTTTTTCACACCGCCACTCATGGTGAAGCGATGGCATACAGGCTTTGTTCTGTCCGGAGGTAGAGCGTGTCGTCGACAATTGCGGGCGTCGCAAAAATGTTCTCGCCGAACTCATTTTGAGCCAGCACACGCGGCGTTTTTGCAGCCACATCGATCACTGTCACACGTCCTCCTCCGGAACTGATGTAAAGTCGATGTCCGGCGAGGATTGGCGAGGCGTAGTACGTTCCAGCCGGACCGATCCGTTTGCGGTAAACCCGTTTACCGGTTTGGGTGTTGACGCACGTCAGAATTCCTCCGTTCTTGACAAGGTAGACGTGGCCCTCGTGGTAGATGGGCGAGGGAACTTCCGGAATGGACCGTGTTTCCAAAACCCTGACGTGGGTGCGGGTCACGTTTCCGTGTCCATTCAGTCGCACCGCCAGCAGTCCGTGGTTGCGATTGCGCTGGCGGCGGCGCGTCTGTAACTCAAGAAATTGAGTCCACTCTTGCCGTTCCATTTTTCCGCTCTTGTCAGGATCCAACTCTCTAAATTCAACAGGATAGGACGACTCCGGGGCGTCCCCCTCGGGTCTGGAATAGTAAATCAGGTCCTCGGGTAATTCGTCTTCGGTCAATTGTTGGTCGCCATCCTGATCGTTCTCTTTCAGCAGGGAGTCGAAATCGGAATATTCGGGCAGCAGTTCCGCCTCCCCGGTCTGGTACCAGGTCGCCACAAACAAATGTTTGTCGCCCAGGACGTGTGTGCTCGTCGCGGTGGATCTGGATCTCAGCCACCACAACCGGTTTCCATTGTGCAGTGAATGGGCACTGACACCATCTTTGCAGTGCAGCAGGATCTGGTCCTGCCAGAGAACGGGTGTTGCGGAACAGGCATCGGAGGCACTGAACCGCGACTGAAAATTGTGTCTCCAGAGTTCTTTTCCTGAAGCCAGGGAGACCGCGAATACGTAGTGTTTGTCGTAGGTGGCCCGGTAGAGGATCACGTGATCCTGGGCAATGACAGGAGACGTTGCGCTGCCTGCCAGGGTCTTGGCCAACGGCAAGAGAACTTTCCACTGCTGTTTGCCTTTGAAATCAAAGCAGGTTAATCCGCAGGATCCGAAATAAACAACGACGTGTTTTCCATCCGTGGCAGGGGTGCTGCTGGCCGGATTGAATGACGGGTGGCCTTTTTCGATTTGCCGTGCGGGAATCTGTCGTCGCCAGCGTGTTGCCCCGCTGCCGCGATCGATGCACCACAGTTCCAATTTGTTGGTGTCTGCATCGTGGGAGGTCAGGAAAATTCGATTGTGCCAGATGCACGGTGACGAGTGGCCCGCTGGCAGATTGGTTTTCCACAGCACGTTTTTTTCCGGACCAAACTCGATCGGTGCATGTTGCGATTTCGCGACACCCTGCGAATTCGGTCCACGAAACTGGGGCCAAACCTCGGGCGTCGGTTGATCACAACCCAGCAAAACGGACGAAACCAGCAGGACGAGCAGTTGGCTGCACGACTTGAGCATTTCCAGAGTCTCCTGCGGGGACGTGAAATCTATTCCAGCAATGGAAGGCACGTTACCTTCATTCTACCACGTGGGAAACAAGTGGCAGGAAGGGCCTGTAGCACGAGATGCTGATTGGCTGGCTGCGCGTGTCGATGGTCCCGCGTTGGTACGGAAGAAAAGGAAGCATTTAGGCAAAGGCCGGCGTTGTTGGTCTGCCCGTTTCCTGCGCACGTTTCGATCCACTACACCACATGAAACGCCAGCCGGATATCGGGTCTTTTTTCACACGTCGATTTCGTAGCCCTTGCGCTGTTCACGCGCCTGCCACAACCCGGCTTGTTCGTCTCCCACAATCTTCTGTTTTTCAGCATCCCAGTGAATGCGTCTACCGAGCCGGATGGCAATATTGGCCAGATGGCAGGTGGTCACGGTTCTGTGGTGGGAGTGGACATTTGATATCGGCTGTTCACGAGTGGCGACACAATCGATGAAGTTATGCATGTGGCCCTTCAATGGCCGTCCACCGTGGATCTGCCTCAAGGCGCCTTGTGGCAACGGATTGTCTTTCAACTGCTCAACAGGTTTTCCGACCAGCCTGTTGCGATTGACCAGAATCCTACCTTTGGTTCCAGTGAATAAGATACCTCTGTCATTCTGGGAATGGCTGAGAATTTTCATGGTGACTCCACCCGGAAACTGGGCTGTCACGTCGAAATGGGTCGCTGTGTTGAATTGGTTCCTGACTGTCGGATGCCCCTCCTTCATAGGCACCGGGAATGTCCCCGTTCCTTCCACCCAGAGCGGACCAGTGTGGTCCATGCCGAGGGCCCATTGAGCCATGTCTACGTGGTGAGCCCCCCAGTCGGTCATCTTGCCACCGGAGTATTCGTACCACCAGCGATAATTTTTATGACAGCGGCTGTTGACAAATCCACGAGTCGCGTCATCTGACGGCCCCGAAACGTAGTCAGCCAGCGGTGTTTGGCCAAGCCACTTCTCCCAATTCAAGCCGAACGGTACACGTTTGACAGACAGTGGCGGGCAAGTAGGCGCTTCACCGATGGTAATTTCCACATCGGTGACCTGACCCAAACGCCCGGCACGAATCATGGCGAGCGCCGTCAAGAAAGTCATCGAACTACTGCGCTGTTGGGTACCAACCTGAACAATCCGTTGGGTTTGATCCAGTACCTTGATAATTTGCTTGCCTTCGTCGATGGTCAGCGTGAGCGGCTTTTCACAGAAAACATCTTTCCCCGCCCGCATGGCGTCGATGAGGATCTTGGTGTGCCAGTGGTCGGGAGTACAGATGACAACCACATCGATGTCTTTGCGATCGAGGACTTCCCGATAGTCCTCGTGGGTCGTTACTTTGATGTTCCTGGCATGTTTTGCTTGCTGATTGAGCACGTTCGCCCGGGCCATCCTCCGGTGGCTCCCATCGACGTCACAGATAGCCGCAACGTCACCGTGTTGCATCACTTGTCCGGCAATCTCTGAACTCCAACGACTGCCGGCACCGATGCAGCCTACCAGGGGACGGTTTGACCGATTCTTGCGATCGATGGTTTCCGTAGCGTCACGTGCCTGACAACCCAAAATTGCGGCGACACCACTGCTCAGAACGAAATCGCGACGGGAAAGATGGTGATAGCTACTCATCGTCTGTCGGTGCAGGTTGTGGCGTACAGCGTCTGGCAAATAACGGCTGGCAAGATACCCACGACGTCCGAAATTTCTCTGTCAGCTATCTTTTCCATAATAACTGGTTCATCCTCGGGATTCCAGTCCGTTGTGACCAACCAGGCTGACACCTGAAAGGAACGACGTGTCAGACGCAGACTGTCCATTGTTATTCGCTTCACAGAATCCTACACGTCGTTGTTGCTCGAAGACGTTGAGACGGGTGCGCTGATTGGCATTCGATGTGGTCATTTGCCTGGGAGTTGCCCGCCCGGTATCCGGGCGTCCAAGAACCGAAACGCAGGAACACCCGAGGTTTCTGATCCATTATTGTTCAGGAGTTGATTGCAGTTCCGGTGGAGGCGATACTTGCGATCGGCCTGCAAGGTAAGCAATCAGATCGCGTATTTCGTCACTCTTGAGTGAATTTAACAACCCCTCCGGCATGAGCGAAACATTCTGGAGAACCAGGGATTCAATGTCCTGGCGACTGAGAATCAACTGCTCCTGCTGGGTTTGAAGTGTGAGTGTATGTTCATTTTTTACCAGGACAACTCCCGTCAGGATTCGACCGTCGTTCAGAGCGATCAGGGACATTTTGTAGTCCTTGATCATTGTGGCACTGGGGTCAACGATGTTCTCCAGCAGATAGTCCAGGTTGTTTCGATTAGAACCCGTCAAATCCGGGCCGATGTTGTGGCCCTGACCGTACAGAGTGTGACAGCGAGCGCAGACTTTGTCGTACAAACGTCGTCCCTCGGGCAGGTTGGCTTGCCGGAGCCGGTCCACAGTGAGTGAGCGCTTCAGCCCGGTGATCTGTTGCCTTTTCTCCTCCGATGTCTGGCGCACCGAACCCCAGAGTTCGTTGAGTTGCTGATTGATGTGCGGATCATGAAAACTGCGCATCTGACGGGCATGGTACGCGGAAACATCGCCCGACTTCACCCATCCCCGTTTCAGCGCTCGCAGCAGGATAGCAGCATAGGTCCGGCGAGACGCTAACGTGGCGATGGCGGCCTCTCTGGCCGGTTCATCAAGTCGCGGGTAATGCTCCAGAATCAACTGGGGAGTCGAGGGATGATTGGAGGCCGCCAGTCCCCGGATCGCTATTGCCGAAAGCAATTTGTGGCCAATGAACTTCTGCAGAAAAGGGCCAAGTTCCTTGGCCCGGTACTGGACCAGGGTTCGTAATGCATCGCGACGGTTTTCAGGATCCGTGTCTTGCCGAACTACCATTTGCAAGAGTTCCTTGAGCGCCCGTCCCTCGCCGAACACGACACGCAGTTCACGCACGGCACGGTGAGCAGACGGTTCGGAACTCTTGGCAATTGTTGGAGCGACTTGAGACCAGGACGCCGGTGTTGGTGCCTTTCGGCGACCACGAAGTGCCTCGCTGATTCCAACCAGAATGTCACGTTGAACTTTCGGTTGTTCGGTTCGTATCACGACCTTCAGTAAGTCATCCACCGCTTGAGGGTTGGCGTCGATATCCGCGGCAAGGCGGCGGGCAATGTGTCGCCGAATCAATTCCAGGCTGCTTTGTTCGGCAAGGGTGACGGCGGGCCCGGGGTGCGCAGGGACTGCCGGCTCGATGCCATACCAGATCATCAACTCCAGGGAATCGTCATTGGAATTTTTGCCTTGAGCCACTAAATGCGATGCCAGTTCCCACCGCTGTTGTAAGGGTATCCGTTGCAACGTCGAAGCAAGAAACAAACGGACCAGGCCCGAGGGGTCATCGGCCATTTGCACCAGTTGTGACAGGATCGACGGAGAAACATCCTTGGAGTCTGCAAGTAAACGGATGGCCCACACACGAATGTGTTCGTTCGGGTTTTGAAGTTGGGTTTGGAGCCACTGATCGTCCAGACTGCCGGTTCCATACAGGCACCAGAGCAGCCGAAGTTTGTGGGGAATGTTGGCCTGCTGCTGATACGAGTGAAACAAGGTGGCACGAGTATCACTCGAGAGGATTCCTTGAGAGGCGCGTTCTTGCAACAGCCGTCGGGAGATGCGGGCGTACCAGTCGTTCTTGTGATACTGATAGTTGATCAGTTCCAGATCCGTGCAGGCGAACAGGTCACTGACAAGAGCGGGGGACGGCTTGCCATAGGTCACCTTGTAGATTCGACCGGACTTCCGATGCACGCCGTCGTTGTCGTGACAGTCCCCTGTATCCGACCAGTCTGCCAAAAATACTCCGCCATCGGGGCCGTAGAGGAGTTCAAGCCCCCGGAACCACGGATCTCCGGAGATCAGAAAGTTCTTTCCATGTCGACCGACGTATCCCGAACCGCGACGCTCGATCCAATCAGTGTTCACCCGACGCCCGACAAGGTTGACAGTAAAAAGTTTGTTGCGATAGCGGTCGGGAAAGTTGTCCCCCAGGTAGATCATCAAGCCGGAGTGGACATGGCCTCCGGAGGCTTCCGGAGACGGATCGCTCACATTGTACAAGGTCTCCCCCTTGCCCCAATGGAAATGATCCGCACACTGGGCCATCAACTTGTAGACATGAGCATTTTGATCGGCTCCGTACATGCGCCGGTAATGTGCACCGGGAACCAGGTGCCACAGGTGACCGATCACCGTGTTGACAAAAAACAGTTGGCCGTGCTCGTCGTAATCCAGGCCCCAGGGATTTGTTGTGCCCTCGGCCACCACCTCAAAGACCTTACGGACCGGATGGTAGCGCCAGATCGAGCAGCTGAGTTTGACGCGAGCTGACGGAGGGCTGCCTGGTTTGCCGACCAGGGACATGGCATCGATGCCATGCCGACCGTAAAGCCAGCCATCGGGCCCCCAGCGAAGGCCGTTGACAATGTTGTGTCGTATGACGTCATCGTTCCATCCGTCGAGGATCACCACCGGGTCGCCGTCGGGAATGTCATCTCGGTCTCCGTCGGGGATGAACAGGAGTTGTGGTGCGCACAACACCCAGACACCACCGAATCCGATCGCAACACTTGTCAGCTTCTGGCCCTTGTCCCAGAAGATTTTGCGGTGATCGAAGCGGCCATCATCATCGGTATCTTCCAAGATGATGATTCGGTCACGAAAATGTTGTGAAAAGTTGACAGCCAGTTCGGAATAGGTGTAGTTTTCCGCGACCCACAGTCGTCCCCGCTCATCGGTGGTCATGGCAATCGGTTGTTGCAGGTCCGGTTCGTTGGCAAACAATGTGACCTGAAACCCGTCTGGTAGCTGGATGCTTTGCAGGGCCGCGTTGGCTGAAATTGGCGTTTCCGTGAAGTTCGGACTGTTGGTGACAGTGGGAAATTCGGCGGGCTCTGCGGCTGTCAAGTGCGGCGCAAGGAACACGCTGAGCATGAGCGTGGCAAAGATCGGCGAGGTTACACCCTTGTGCTTATGACGGGTTGTTATGTGCATCGGCAGTGTTTTCGCTGCTGGATAATTCTTTTGGGCTGGCACCCTTGAACTTTGTCGCTGGGGACAGCGTGTGTCCCCAAACCCGGCAACGCAGTTTTCGGAAGCCGCTGGTTTGGGTGGTGAAACGAATTGATCAGTATTGTCGTTATACAGTGAATCGCACCCGCGGGTCTTCGATTAGCCACGACAGATGCAACGATTTTGCGGCAACTACGGGTGGCGAGGGGTTTAACAACCAGTGGTCTGGTCCATCTAAAGTTTATATCAGAACTGATCGGCGGGGGGAGAACTATTTGAAGTCCGGAGGGAATACCTGCGTCTCCCGTCGGGCTTGCTGCTGTAACGTCCTCAGACCCTCCGTCTGAACCCGCTTTTGTTCCAGCGCCAGTTCTTCCGTGAACGGAGTCGTTACCGGTCTGACGGCGTGCCTTTGAGCAATTCTCATGTTACGACATGGTAAAAGGGATGCTTTCCAATGAATCGAATATGGCGTTTGTTTGCAAGGTACCAGTTCCTCAGATGTCAGCCTCGGCAATGGCTTCAGAATACACGGGACATAGCCTGAATGCTTGAAATTTCACGCGGAGCAGGATAGGTTTAAAGACAGGGGAATTCCCATCAGTCAGTTCGGCAACCAGTCATCGTCGCTTTCTCCAGAGAACGACTGGGTGATGCAGTCGAAGTCGGTTTGAACAGGTTGGTTGTTTCTCAACTTCTGCCCTAATAAATTTCCTGTCGGCCATGTATCTTTCCCCACCAACGGCATGAATTCAAACCCTCGCCTGCGTCCATGTCCTGCATGCGACAAACCGATTTCCAAGCGAGCGCGGCAGTGTCCACACTGTAAGCACGTCGTCCAGGAAAACATGCAGCGGGCGAAGAGCAAACCCTGGTTTTTTCCTGCGATGGGGCTGTTCGCGGCGGCGGCATTAATCCTCGTTGCGTTTGGAATTGTCCGCTCGCCGTGGTTTGCGGAGAAAGGTATTTTCGGGCTTGCTTCGGTCGCCGGGAATTGGCCAACTTGGCGGGGGCCTGGCTACAACAACACAGCCGTGGGGGATGCACCGCCCGTCAGGTGGGATGAAAAAAAGAATATCATTTGGAAAACGGCAGTGCCGGGTAGTGGTCACGCCACACCGGTTGTGTGGAGGAATCGCATTTTCCTTCCTGCGGCAGATGAAGAGCAGCAAGTCCTGTCACTGGTCAGCGTCCATTCCGAGACGGGGAGCCTGATCTGGAATACGGAAATCCATCGTGGCGGCTTGATGAAAAAGAGTAAAAAGAACTCCTATGCATCTTCGACAGTTGCTTGCGACGGCCAGCGGATTTTTGTGCCGTTTATTGTGAACGGCGGGTTGTGGCTGACGGCCACCGACTTGGACGGCCAGATCCTCTGGCAGAAACGTGTTACATCATTTAAATCCGAATATGGGTACGGTTCGTCCCCGCTGGTGTACAAGTCACTGGTGATTCTCGCCGGCGACCACCTTGAGAAGAGTTTTCTGACGGGAATGGATGTCATGACCGGTGAAATTGTCTGGCAGACACCCCGCAAAAGAGGAGGCAGTTACGGCTCGCCGGTGGTGGCGCGTCTGGCGAATACAGAGCAACTGTTACTCAGTGGGCAGGGGGAAGTGACGAGCTACAATCCGCTCAACGGCCAGCCGGTGTGGCGTAGCCGGGCCAATGCACGGAGCATCGTGGGAACCGTTGCCTGGTACGAACCATTCGTGTTTGCCTCGACGTTGAACGGTACGATTTGTATCCGGGCTGACGGAAAAGGTAATGTGTCCCGGTCCCACGTGGTGTGGGAAAATCGCGTGAAGGCCAACGTACCGTCTCCTTTGGTCGTCGATGATCGTATTCTGGTTGTTCAGGATGAGGGATTCGTAACTTGTTTAGCGATCGATACGGGCAGGCAATTGTGGAAAAAACGGTTGGGTGGCAACGTCAGTGCCTCTCCCGTACTGGCGGCAGGTAACGTCTATCTGCCTCTTGAAGACGGTCGCCTGTTTGTTTTCAAGGCAGGAGAAAAATTTGAATTGATTTCCAAGAACGACCTGGGGGATGGAGGATTTGCAAGTCCGGTGATCTGTGGAGGCCAGATTTTTCTGCGCACGGATCATTACTTGTATTGCATTGGCCATGGGTGAATGAACGACCGCGATAGGGCCCTGACCGTGGTGAGCCGTTGTCGTTGTCTCATCCGAAGTCCGAGTCACTATCATATATGTATACTTCAGCGTCTTGTGTCGCAAAAGATAAAGTGCGATTGAGACGGAAGCTCCCCCCAGTAAGTTGGGCGCGACAAAATGTGACAGCTTTGTTAGTATGGCGTTGATAAGGGCCAACCTGGTGAACCCGGATGGCTAAATGGTGATGGATGTCGAAGACAGACAGCAGTAAACCGCTTCAGCGAATTGGTGCAGGGCGCCGGTGGATATTCCGCCTGCTGGCGATTCTGGGGTCGCTGGCCGTAGCCGTTGCAGTCGGAGAACTGGTATGCCGCTTGGCCTACAAGCCAGGTGTTCCGATCCGGTTCCAGCAGGGAGCCAGCGTCTTTGAAGAGGACGGGATTGGCCGGTTCTTTGAAAAAATGGAACCCGATCCGGAATTGTTCTGGCGGTTTGCTCCGGAGCAGACGATTACGCCCAGCGGCAGACGGAAGTGGCGGATCATTTCCAATCATCAGCGACTGCGCGAAGACCACGAAATTCCTCTGCGCAAGCCTGACAACGAGATCCGCGTTTTGTGTTTAGGAGACTCTTGCACGTACGGGTTCGGCCTGCCGATCCACGAGACGTTTGTCGATCAGTTGGAACAGCAGTTGCAGACTCTGTTTCCAGAAAAGTCGGTCGAAGCGATCAATGCCGGGGTGCCCGGATACACTATCTTTCAAGGAATCCGCGGCCTCCTTCGCGACGGTCTCAATTTTGATCCCGACCTGGTACTGGTTTGTTTTGGCAACAACGAACGGGCCATGTGGGATAACCTGAGCGATTTTGAGCATTCCCGTTATCTCATGTCGATTCGGCCGCCGAGTCCGTTCACGGCAAGCCGTTTGTGCCAGTTTACCTGGTCGAAGTTTCGTCGACGGCCACAAAATCTCATCGCCCGGCCACGGTTGAACGCTGAAGAGTTTCGACACATTTTAGGGCGGGTCAAAGCGGTGACTGACAAACAAGACATTGGGTTGATGTGCATTGCCTGGATCTGGAGGGTACAGGCGATCCGCCAGGGTCCCATCAAGAGTTCCCCCACCCAGCGGGAGTTGTTGGAATTTTGCCAGACCGAGTCGGTTCCGGTCATCAATCTCATGAAACCGATGAGGAAATTGTGTAAAGAACACCCTGTGAACGACGTTTATCTGGACGAGTTACACCCTACCGGTCTGGCGAACGCGCGAATTGCTGAACAATTGGCCCCCGCCATTGCGTCCTGGTACGAGGATCGCAAACGAACTGGCAAACCCCGCTCATCTTCTCCACGGTGAATTGGTCTTGGGGGCGATGTGGTATCATCGTTTCCCAAGGACAAGAGGAAATAAGACAATTTCGCGCGTTTCCCTGTTGACCGGCTTGCAGACGCGTGTGGTCGAAAGGCAATCATTACTTTCATAGAGATGGGACCGAAATTAAACATTGACGAACGAACCTGTCCCGATTGCCACGCGACCGTTTTAAACGGAACCCTGGAATGCCCCGCCTGCGGCTGCCCGCTGGATACGTCCAGTCGTCCAGGACCAGGTTCCCTCATGAGCGTGCTGGCCCTTACGCTGTTGCTGCTCGTGGCGATTGGTTTCGGGCTGTATTGGAAGTATGGGCATCGGGCGGATGACCGACTTTCGTCTCCGGACAGAGCCACCCCCGGCTTTCCCCGGGGCGGTTCGGCCCAGTCGTTGCCGGGCACGGGTAGAGATGCGGGGCTGTCGCAGGGCCAGGCAACGGGACCGGTTTCCCACAGATATTCCGCCTCCGTCTGTCGGCGGGCAGTTTTTTCTCCCGCTGGTAACGTCGTCGCTTCAGCGTTTCGCGGTCAGGATGTCCTGCTCTGGGATCGGGACCTCGGTGTCGGACAAGAACCACTGCGTCTGGTTGGCCACAGCGGACCGGTTCATTGCATCACTTTCGCTCCCAGCGGTGCCGTTTTGGCATCGGGTGGACAGGATCAAGTGGTGCGGCTTTGGGAAGTTGATCAAGGCCAGGAACTGAAGCATCTGCAAGGGCACACCGGCCCGATCAATTCGGTTGTGTTTGCGCCGCAAGGACGGATTCTGGCGTCGGCCGGAGAAGACAGGACGGTACGAGTGTGGGATTTGATCAGCGGTACTGCATCACAGACGTTGAGCGGGCATACATCGGCGGTGCAGGTGCTGGCTTTTGATCGTGGCGGCAGGTTAATTGCTTCGGCAAGTGTGGATGGGACGATCAAAATCTGGGACGTCGAAACGGGATCCCAGCGGCACACATTCCAATCCAAACATGGCTCAACCCGCGCGCTGGTCTTCTCGCCCGGCAGTCGTACCCTGGCGGCAGTGAACGACGATGACACCGTCACGCTTTGGGATCTGAAGAGCGGTGCAGCGCGAGCCTTGTTGAGCGCTGACACGCATCGGTGCTTTGCACTGGCTTTTTCCTCGAGTTCCAACATCCTCATGACATCCGGCCTGGAAGGTAGCATCAAGGTCTGGAGCAGCGAATCGGGAGAGGAGTTGAAAACTTATACCGGGTCGCCCAACGCGATTTTGTCACTTTTTTTTGAGCCTGGTGGGAACAAGATCGCAACCAGAGCTATCCCGTTGCAGTTGCTTGGCCAGATGGGCGCAACAGAGCTTGCCGGCCGCGTGGCAACGGCATCCCAGGTTGGACAAAAAGAGGTGTCGGAATTTCAGGTCGCCGATGGCGTAGAAGTAAAACTGTTCGCCGCTGAACCACTGGTAGCCAATCCGGTTGCGATCTGTCTTGATGAAAAACACCGCGTGTGGGTGGCTGAAACGTTCCGCTGGGACCGTTTGATCCGTTTGGCTCACCGTGGCCGTGAATTCTGGCTGTTGGATGATCTCGCCTGCCAAACCGTGGAAGATCGTCTCGCTATGTATCAAAAATGGGAACACAAAGTCCCCGGCGGAATGGCCTGGCATACCAAGCATTCAGAACGAGTCCGGCGTCTCGAAGACGGTGATGGAGATGGTCGCGCAGATCACGTGACGGTTTTTTCTGAGGGTTACAATCGTCCGGAGGAGGGTACAGGGGCCGGACTGATGGCTCGTGACGGAAAAGTCTACTACGCCTGTATGCCCAGACTGTGGGTTCTGGAGGATCAAGACGATGACGGGCGCGCGGAAGAGCGGACCGTACTGCATGATGGTTTTGGTGTCTGTAATTCACTGGCGCATGATTTACACGGATTGACCTGGGGATTTGACGGCAAGCTCTATTTCTCGGTCGGTGATCACGGCTACCACGTGACTACACAGGAAGGCAAGACACTTCACGATCCCGGTGTGGGAGCTGTCTTCCGTTGCAATTCCGACGGTTCTGAACTGGAAGTCTACGCGCGCGGCTTACGTAACCCCCACGAGTTGGCGTTTGATCAATACGGGAATCTGTTCACGGTCGACAATAATGCGGATGTGGGGGATAGACCGCGGCTGGTTTACGTCGTTCCCGGAGGTCACAGCGGTTGGCAAATGTCTTTTGAGACCATTGCCGGCAGTTACAATCCCGGGCCATGGCACATGGACAAGTTGTGGCATCTGCGAGACAAAGATCAGGCCGCCTGGATTGTTCCACCCATCGCTCACCTTGCCATCGGGCCCGCCGGATTGGCTTACTACCCCGGCCAGGGGCTGCCTGAATGCTACCAGGATCATTTTTTTCTCTGTGATTTTGCGGTCACGCCTCAGGGAAGCGGGATTCGAACATTCTCACTTGCCCCGCAGGGTGCAGGGTTTGAACTGCTGCAGCAAACTGATTTCGTAACCAACATGGTCCCGACAGATGTCGAATTCGGTTATGACGGAAAGATGTATGTCTCCAATTGGGTGGGCGGGTGGCATGCCTCGGGGGGAGGACGCATCTACACGTTCTTCGATCCGAAACAGCAGGAAAGTGACCTTTTGCAGCAGGCAGCCAGCTTGTCCCGGGAAATTTTTTCTCAGCGGAGTATTGAGGAACTGGTGGGGTTGCTGCGGCACCAGGATTTGCGTGTACGACAACGGGCCCAATTTGCATTAGCGGATCGGGGGAGTGTTGTCCTGGATGATCTCGCCCGAGTTGCCCTGCATGAAAATCATCGGCTGGCGCGGCTCCATGCGATTTGGGGACTGGGCATCGTCGGTGACAGTGACCGCACCGCTTTAGAGACGCTGGTTCCTTTGTTGACCGATGACGATGCCGAAGTTCGAGCTCAAGTGGCCAAAGTGTTGGGAGAGGCTCGCTATGGCGAGGCTGCCGGGTTGCTTTTGGAACGATTACAGGATGAGAGCCCCCGTGTACGTTTCTTTGCGGCCAACGCCCTGGGTCAATGTCAGTACAAGCCGGCGATACGGCCGCTTGTTGAGATGCTGCGCGAGAATGACGATCGAGATGCTTTCCTGCGGCATGCGGGTGTGATGGGGCTTGCCATGATTGATGATGCAGATGGGCTGCTGCTCCACGCGGATTCAGATCGTAGTGTGCGAATGGCAGTTCTGTTAGCTTGGCGACGCCTGCGAGATTCCCGAATTGCAAGATTTCTCCATGATCCTGATGAGTCGATCGTTACCGAGGCTGCACGGGCTATCCACGATATTCCGCTTGATGCGTCACTGCCCCAGCTGGCTGCACTGCTGGATCGGGGAGGCCAGAATGAACCGTTGTTGCGACGGGTCATCAACGCTAATTTTCGCCTGGGCGGGGTCGAACAGGCTCAGGCTCTGATCCACTTTGCGACGCAACCGGACAATTTACTCAGCATGCGCGTCGAGGCCATCGGGGCGCTGGTCGACTGGGAACATCCATCGTCGCTTGATCGCGTCCTGGGAAGTCACCGTCCACTGCCCGGCAGGTCCATCAGCGACTTGAAAATCCTGCTCGCTCCGGCGGTCTCCACCATTCTTGAAGACTCCAATAGCACGCTCCAACACGCGGCAATTCGATTGGCCAGGGCGTGGAAGATACAAACGATTGATACAGACTTTGCTGCGTGGATTGCCGATCCGGCGCGGGTATCAGCGACTCGTATCGAGGCACTGGGCCTGATGGAAGAATTCGAAGATCCACAACTCTCGGAGGCGATCAGCGTTGCTTTGTCGGATCAGGATCCCCGTTTAAGGGCAGCCGGGGCACGTATCTTGGCCACTTACGATCCGGCTCACGCGATCCGCGTACTTCGTGATGCGTTGGAGGGAGATTCAGTTGTCGAGCGACAAGCTGCGCTGTTGACGCTGGCGTCGATCAACGACAGGCAGGCACAGGAACTGCTTTCCGCGTGGCTGGAAAAACTGGAAGCAGGATTGGTTCCCGCGGAACTTCAATTGGATGTTATCGAGGCGCTGCGCGAAGTGCGCAGCCCTGTACTGAGAACCCGGCTGTCTCAATTTGAAGAACAACAATCCAGCCTGCATCGGGAATCGGTCAACCCGATGTTGCTGCACGGTGGCAATCCGCAGCGGGGCGCCGTCTTGTACTCCCAGCACACCTCCCTGCAGTGTGTTCGCTGTCATCGGATGGACGGGGTCGGAGGCGTCATCGGGCCGGATGTCACAAAAGTAGGTGCGCGATTATCGCGACAGGAACTACTGGAATCGCTCCAGTTGCCAAACAAGAAAATCGCCAAGGGATTCGAAACGGTTGTAATTGCGACTACGGATGGCAAAGTTATCTCGGGTATTGTGCAAAGCGAGGACGATCAACAGTTAAAGATTATGACACCCCAAGGCAAGGTGATCTCTCTGGAAACCGATGCCATTGAGAAACGCACCGTTGGACAATCGGCTATGCCCGGGGATCTGGTCAAGGATTTATCTCCAATGGAGTTGCGTGACTTGGTGGAATTTCTAGCGAGTCAAAAGTAGTCTCTGGAGCGAGCATCTCATGACGAGATCTGGTCTGAGGGTTGGTTCTTGGAGGTTGAGTTCCTAGGCATGTCAGTCGCCTGATGCGCCAGTGTCGAAGCGGAATTTTCCATGACATTTTCTTTCGAGTTATTTTTGCGGGTTCCTGTTCACGGCACAACGGCGCTGCTGTTACTCACGCTCGTTTCTGCTTGTGCCCGTCAGGAAGAAACGCGAACCGTTTCCGTGAAGCACGGTGACCTGTCGGTGATATTTCGTGACAATTCAGATCCATCTCGGCTGAGCGGCGTTGATACGTTGATGAATGTCGAGGAGGCCCCCGACTACGACGCCTATGATCCCGCCGAGCCCGGTGCGTCAGCCGGTTTGAACTTTGAACACATCATCTCCGGCCATGAAAACCCGAACAACAGGCACACCCCCCGTCACGGCAAGTACACGCTGCTCACAGAGCCCGGTGGTCACTCGGTGACACTTGTGCGGCGTCCGGAAGACAGTCCATGGCGGGTTGCCAGCACGTTCCGTTATACGGTCAAGGCACCACACTACATTGATTTTGATTTCCGTTGTACGCCCCGCGACGCTTCGCTGTTTGGGGATCACGGTTACGCGATGTTCTTCTTTGCCAATTACATGAACGACGTGGAAGATGTTTCTCTTCACTTTCGCGGACAGCAGTCGGCTGACGGACCGGAGGAATGGATTTCAACCAACGCGCCG
>PBTE01000027.1 GCA_002726515.1 Planctomycetaceae bacterium
ATTTGTTTTGATTAATTAAATCGAAGCGTTTGTTATTGTTGTTTATTAATATGCTGTTCAATAGGCATGGCGAGGACCTACAGCAAACGCCTTCTTTTACGCTACTTTAACCATGTGGGCAGATATTGGGTTTGATAGTGGTGCTAAGACAATAAACCAATAACAAAAAGCGGATAACGCTGCTGCAAACAACGCTACCCGCTTCAAAACGGATTTATTTATTTGTTCTTCTTTTCCTTTTTCAACCTCCGTTTTTCCTTTTGACTAAGCTGGGCCTTTTTCTGTTGTTCCCTTTTGCCTTTATCTTTACTTCCTTTATCACCCATGTCTGTTTCTCCCGGATTTTATTTTTTACGGATTTATTAAGCTGGTCCTATGTTGTGCACTGTACTTAATTCTTTGATCTTTGCCAATGATATGGCATGTTGCCGTATGTATTCCAATGTTCTGCATGACAAAATCCAATCGCATTAAGAAAAGGCGTGATTGTTTTTGTTATTTCTGTTGTGTCGCGGCCAAGTCTTTCACACTCGGCCATGTAGTTGCGCAACATCTCATATGACACATCTTCTACATCACGTCCAAGGCCGGCATAGGCCGCGAAGTGTAATATAAGTTCTTGGTTCCCGGATGCAATACTTGGATCACCAGAATCTTTTAAGTTCTCTTTCCGATAGATTTCTAGCATGTTCATAGTACGTCTGCTCCCTCCTGTAGAAGCAAACGTAAATCACGTCTGTCTGACTCTATTTTATTAACAAGTTTTAATATCTTTTGACCTTCCTTTTTTGTTACTTGTCCTACATTAAAACTTTTCTCTCATGGCCATCATCATATGCAAGTCGCGTATGTAAATGATGATAAATTAGCATTGCCATTTTAAACCTCCTATAAAAAAGTCCTGTCAGTGAAAATGTAAACGACGCTATTAGATAATACGCGCCGATCTGCGTTTATTGACGGCGATTTCTGAGAAGATTTTTTGCTTCGACTTTCCTCTTTTTAAAAATGGTGCTGTTTATATTCGAATGTTATTAAATCGGGATAGCTGGACGATCTCCGGGACTCTCAGGTATGACGTAGTGGCATAAAGTCTTTTCGGGCAATATCATCGTATGGCGATTTATTTTGTTACTGAATTTAGACAAGCATGGTTGCTCAATTATTCTGTTAAATTTCTCGGAGTAATTTACAAACACATCCAAGTATGGACAGTCAACAAATCCCAGATTTGGAAGGTGCTGTTTTTCCGCTAGAAAACGCACTTTCAGTATTCCGAAACAGAGTGCAGCAAATTCTACCGCGTTTTGTTTTTCTCTGCAGCAGGTCGAGGAACGAAGCGGAACACCTTGCCGACTAGTCGACGATCCCAGCAGGGGCGACGATCGGGACAGAGTCGACGACCTTCGTGGCGCTGTCAAGCAACACGCGGAGGTGTTCCGAGTCACGGAATCCGGGCGGCGGATTTTGAGCCGGGAAAGGGTTGTGGGTCAGATCGAGAAAGTCTGCCACCGTCACCTCTCCACCACACACGACCACCCCGCCCAGGACGGGGTGGGAGCCGAATCTTAAATTTCCGGATACGTAAACGATTCCGTTGATCCTGGAAAGATACGTGTCGTTCTGATCGGTATCCTTGCTCGGGTTGATCCCGCTGAAAGGAGTTCCCGGGGGATTGAAATTTGTCTGTTCACGACTTTCGACAAGCCCACTGTCATCGGCGTGAATCTCGAAACTGCCGTCCACCAGCAACGCCGGGAAGTTCGGGACAGCCGGTTGCCAATGCACAGGTCCCGTCCGGACCGAAGATCCCTGAGCCGGATTGAGCAGTACGAGTGTCCCTACGATACGGGAACTTTGTATGTGGATGTCCAGTCCTCGGCAGTCGATGACATAGATACCTAGTGGATTGGTAATTCCTCGTCCGTAGGGGTTGTGACCCGGGCTGAGGACTTTTCGATAAATGGTTCGGCGTGGGATGGACGGTGGGGCGACCGTGCGCATCGATGCATTGTCGAGATAAAAACTGTCGGTACTCGTTGCGGTTTGCCATGTGACGTAGGCCGACTCAATCCTCCCGGACCAAGTCGGCGTCAATCGTTGCATGACCTTTGTCCATCCCTCATGGGTCACGCTGGAGTGCCAGGGGTTGGAAATGTATTGGGTTTCTCCGCCGCGCTCATCAATCACCAGGACAGGTTTTAGTTGAATTTCTCCGGAGGTCGACTTCTTGGCCCAGACTTCAATCTCATATTCCTCGCCATTTTGGAGGTCACTGGAAACGTTTTGTATGGTCCCGGACTTGGCGACAGTTCGGGAACCGACGAAGGTGGACTTAACGCCCGAGCAGGCCTGCATCCCATTGCAGTGGACATCCAGACAGCCCGGCGAAGCAACCCAGTTGGGCGCCGGCCCTTGGTGGGTGCCGGCTTCCATGTCACCGTTCTCCAGGATGTTGTCGCCTTGTGCCGGTGGGATCGTTTGCATGACAACATCGTCGACAAAAAAATCCTTCACCGGTTCTCCATTTTGAGTCTCCACTCTCAAGGATGCCGAGTGAAGTCTGCCAGTAAAAATTGGAGAAATCGTACCGGCTACCAGCGTCCACTTGTCCTTGACGCACCAGGTGGTTTGGCTGGGCCAGAACTGCGAGCCACTACCAGCACTATTTACATCGATGACGAACCGTGCGTTCACGTCCACAGTTTTCATGCGCAGCCAGGCCTGACAGTAGTAGGAACTGCCACTTCGAACAACATCTGCAATGTCCTGGACGGGCCCCGCCTGGAAATTGACGCGATTCTTCACTTTCAGAGACACTTTGCCCCTATGGACCTTGCCACGTTCCTCGACAAAGTCGCAACTCGTTTCCTGCCAGGGCACCCAGGGAGCAATTCCGTTTTCAATTCCTGGGTTTGACAACAGGTTCCACGTCGGGGCCTGTGGCACCGGAACCGGGCCAGTGATGTCACGAATATCAATGGGGGTTCCACTGGCAACGTAATAATTGAAAAGTGTGTTCACATCCGGCAAGTCCTTGCTCTGCTCGTCGGGTGTCTGATCCCCGTAGAATTCCCCCCCGGCAATCGCTCCCGTAGCCTCGACGTCCGCATGCACCGAGGACCCCCTGGCCTGGATGTGGCCATTGGAGCTGATCCTTTCATCTGCGTGGACAATGGCGTTCTCAAATTCGACGTTCCCCTTTGCGTGAAGCGCCGCCTGCAGACAATGGAAACCACGATGTGTTGGAACCAACGTCACACACATTTTCTGGGTCGCATTTCCCTTTTGCCCGACTCCGGTCAACTGGAACGGATCATCGGGGTCGTCACGCAGGTCACCGTCAGCCGGGTCGATACCTTCCAGCGTAAAGACTCCGGCGTCTCCATCGGAAGACATCTCGACATTCGATTCCCAGGTGCCGTTTGAATAGAGGGACCGCCAGTCGGGGTTATTGTCGATGCGGAGCATTCCAATCCTGAGAGCCGCCTGGGCGCACAATCGAGCCTGCTGCAGGTCGTCGGCGTTTTGTAGACGGATGCGCTGAATTCGATGAGAAAGCATTGCCGAAAGCGCCAGCAGTGAAACAAGAAAAGAAGCTCCGAGCACGGTGATGTAGGTGCTGGCGCGGCGGCGCATCCGAGTCGGTTGCTTGATCATCATCAAACTACTTTCCGTTCGCCTTGTCTTTGGCAGCGACTTTTCTGTGTCGCCTAAGGAAGATTGCTGGTGGTGTGGTCATCTCCCGGGCGGGGAATCATATCCAGCCGGGCTCTGGTCTGGATGGCATCCATGTGGATCAGTTCCTGACCGTCAAAATTTACAGTGACACGGATGCGTTTCACACCTCGATCGTCGTTGTTCTTCAAGACGGTCGTCAAGTCATGGGGGTCAACGTGGTTGACCGTGACTTCTCGAGACCACGTGGCAGATAGTTTGCTGACCGTTCCCTGCTTCGCTTGCGGAGGTGATGCGGTCCAGTCGTGATAATCGTCTACGTCGTCGAAGGCGGCACGAATCCCTCTGCGCTCGACCCTGCCTTCGGTGCCGAAGGTGGCTGTCAAATCCGGTTCAAGGTAACTTTGAAGCAGTATTTCATCTATTAAATCACTGGCCAGCAGCACGGCTTGTGCACGACGACTGGACGTCGTGCCGGCCCGGGTGGCGACTCCTAGAGTGGTCAGGGAAGTCACCAGCAACACGCCTACGAGGAAAGTAGAGACGACGACCTCGAGCATCGTGATGCCGGTGTGACGACGTTTCTGATTTGTTCGGACGTATGTCATGGCTGTGTTTGGGAGACACGAACGGAGATGGATTTAAACTCTGCACCAACGGTGTGGGGTTTGGCAGTGAAGTAGCGCTGATGATGATTCGCGTAGCGTCGAAAGGAAAAACTTGCCTGAAAGACGTCTTCCAGCCAAACGGCAACTCGGTCGGTTGCAGGATCAATGACCAGCCTTATTTTCAGGAAACCATCATCCAGGTCCGGCACTTTGACCAGCAGTGAATTTGTGACTGCATTCCCGTCGAAGAGACAGAAGGTTTGTGTTCCATCATGTTCGAGTTCGAGGGTTGCAAAGATTTCACCGTAACCGGAGGTGTCTCGGTCTACGGGCATCCGGAAGGTGGGTCCCCAGCCACCGGGACTCGTCGCGCGGCATTGGATTTCGACAGTTGTAAGTTGTGCGAAATTATTTTCTGGGTGGGTTCTCAACTCGAGATTATCGGAGCTAGACGCAATCCAGATACCTCTTGCCAACCTGCCCGGGTTCGTAGGTCGGTTGTTCCACGTCCAATCTGCTACTGCGTCAAGATTGGTGTCTTCCTCGCCGGGGTCTTTGTCAAAATTTGTGCGAAAGCAGGCGGACAGGAGTTCAGGACTGTTGAACACCTGCAACCCGGTTTGCACGCGTGCCAACGGATTCTGTCCCAATCGGAGTGAGAACTGGACGCCTTTCAGGTAGCATCGACTCACTGTCACCGGGGACGGGTCGGGGACGGTGTAGGTGCCGAAAACCCTGTAAAACATCGATGTTGAAGCCTGGTCCGTCCATGTCGATCCCTGGTCTGTTGAATGAAGTTCCCCGGAGAGGTTCGTTTGATTTGCTGATTCAACCTTGGCTGATTTAATTCCCCCGTCCCATTGGAGCACCAGGCAATGGCCTTGGCGTGGAGACAAGCCTGCCAGGGATGTAAAGTGGAAATCTTCCCACCGGAAGTTCTTGCCGAGATTGGTTTCATCGATTTCAAACTGCTCCAAGACGACGCTCGAAGGTTCGTTATCTCCTGTTGCCGGTCGCACTTGGACGAGGGTTCTACCATCCCGACCACCGGCTTTTGCCAAACGCAGTTCAGCTTTTGTCATTGTCCAGGAGATCGCATTGGCCGGCAGAGGTGGGTTAAAGGAGTCGGGATGAACATATTGCGCCAACCAGCGGTTGGACCGGACCGAGGTTGGTGTGACATCGGATTCGGACGGCACAGCCCCTTCCATCACAAGTGTCTTGCCACTCTCCACGGGTGAAAGACCGGGTGAAAGGCCTTCATCCTGGCGCTGTAACACGTAGTTCACATCGAATTCCATTACATCGTTGGCCAGGACTTGGGGGACAGTGCCATTGATGGACCTCAGCAAGGGGCTACCGGGACGCCCGTCCCACTCGTAGTGGATGCGGTCTGGAACTCCATCATTGGTCCGGTCGGCAACGACGAAGTCGACTTCGTGGTCACTCAACTCGACAACGTACGTGGCGAATCGCAGTTCGTCCTTCAGTCGGACCGCGAGGCGTGTGGCAGTCATTGTGTCCGACGTCGCGCCGGTCGAAGATGCTGACCGTCCTGCCAGGTAGATTGACGTGGCGATGCCACTCAGCAAGACGGAACTAATTGTCATACTGACTATCAACTCCAACAACGTTTGTCCCGGTCTTCGCCAGATGCTTGTACTGTTGAAGCCCGCCGAATCACTGACTCGCTCTGCGAGAGAAGGCCTATTCTGCGGAGTGCCGTATCTCGCAGGGTGATCGTAGAACCGGGTTCCAGCGGTGTTCAACATTTTTGCTTTCGCTGCCAGCAGTTGGGACATCATTGAATGACAATTTCACCGGTTGACCCGTTCAATAAAATCAGTCGCTGTTTTGTCCGGTGTTCTACCCGGATGCTTCCGTTGCTATCCGGTACACCGTGGCCGTTGAAGACAACTTCGTTGTCGCCCCCAAAATCGACGGAAACGAGGCGACAGTGATAGGGTTCACGCGAAAGTCGAGTCGAGTATGGTTCCGTCGGGTGGTCCGGGTTCTTGATGTCGGGAAACAAGACATAAAGGTCCCCCGCGACATCAAATTTTGCCCCGCAGTTGCTACTGGACGCGATGGCATGGTCGCGAGCCAGTTTCAGGTCCAACTCGATCCGTTGTGCCGCTGATTGCAGACGATGGTGGGCCAGAGAATCCAAAAAACGAGGGAACGTCGCGACGGCGAGGATCGCTATGATCATCAGTACGGTGACCATTTCGATCAGAGTGTAACCTTGTTGGCGTCGGCGTGTTTTTTCGTTGCTCGGCTCTGCGGTGGTGTTTCCAGTACACCGCACGGGGGGACTCTTTCGGCAATAATTTTGTTGAGTTTGCGCAATGTCGGCCGATACGTCCACAAAGGTCCGCACCATTTGTGGATCCCACTGGCTTCCGGCTCCGTCGCACAAGATGGAAAGGGCCTGTGTGCACGACATGCCTTGACGATAGGGGCGATCGCTGGTCATGGCGTCGTAGGCGTCGGCAATCGCGATAATACGGCCATCCCGCGGAATGTCTTCGCCGGCCAGGCCGTCCGGATATCCTTTTCCGTCGCAACTTTCGTGGTGGTAGACCACGCCGGGTAGCACGTAACGCAGTTGCTCCAGTTCTTGAAGGATGCTCCAACCAACTTCGGGATGGCGTTTGATCTCTTTAAATTCTTTATCAGTCAGTTTGCCCTTTTTGCGCAACGTCGCATCGCTCACCCCGATTTTTCCCACGTCATGTACAAGTCCGGTCAGGTAAAGACGTTCACACTCCGACTCGTCAAGTTCCAATGCCTGGCCAAGAAGGCGACTGTACAACGCCACACGTTCACTGTGACCCGATGTGTATTCATCTTTCGCTTCAATTGCCGAGACCATGACCCGCACCATGTTGACCAACAACTGTTCCTTTTCCCGAAACTGTTGAACGTTTCTCCAGTGGGCGGCCAGCATTCGAGCGGTACACGAGAGCACGTTGGCTTCACTTGAACCGAATTCAAATTGGCTCAAGGGCAGGCGACCACCCAGTTCATCCAAACCCTGTCGGAGAGTTCGGTTGAACGCAATCAACCATCCCATTTGGTGCCCACCTTTTGCCATGCGGGTGAGGATCAGGTCGCGCACGCCGGGCAGGTCTGCTGACTTCGATGTTTCATTCAGCCGATTGACGACAACCGGTTGGATTGTGGCATCCGATTTAAAGTGTTCAATCACTTGCAGGCAGACATTGTTTTCAATCGTGTGGTTCCCACTCCAGACAAAACGATCGACAGGAAAACCGTTTGGAGAAGCAGGCGGTTTTCCATCCTGTAGGCGGGGTTCGAACACCAGGACAACAGATTCTGCTTTGACAGTGCGGCACACCAGCGGCAGCGCTGTGTGAAAAGTTGTTGACAGATCGGCCACGGCTTCGGAGATTTCCAATTGCTCGGCAAAGTTGCGAAATAGACTCAACTCTTCAAAGCTGTCGCCGATCTGTACGATCAACGCATTTTTCTGACGATCCAAATCCACCAGAAGTCTGGACTGGTCATGGTAACTCTGGAAAAGATGCCCCAACTTCAGCAGATCTTCTGCGGACGACGCAGACACGTTGGCGGTGGCGGCCATGAGAGGTCCGTGATCAGACGTGATCGGAATGATCAGCAGGGACCGAGCGGCGTCGAGCGGCGCCAAGCGACATACGCTGTTTTCCCGGGTCACGTCTTGCAAACAGCGCGGTACGTCCGGCTCGAACAGCGGGTCGTGTTTGGCCTGATGGGGAGATATCACGCTGTCGTTGACAACGTGCCACCCGCCGGAAAGTTCCCAGAGATCGAATCCCATGCCGAAGGTTCCAGACAGGGACTGTTTGATCTCGTCGACCAGCTCCAACGATACGTCTTGTCGAGTTGTTTCCTCAGTGACCGTCATTTTGGAGGCCTGCCTCGCTGTGGAGTCTTTGGACGATAGGTCCCGCTGTGGAAAAACAGCCAAAATTGCCACAAACAGCACAACGTGAATCTGGCACAGGCACACCCCGGGTTGTGGGGCCACACGCGAGTAACTTTCTCGAGAACTTTGCGAAATTCATCCTTTTTAATCATAGGCCGTAGCCATGTCGGGAGTCCCGAGTTTGGACACGACTCTCAATGTTCTTGCTTGACTTGCTCAGTGGTGAGCTAGGTTTAAATTGTTGAGATGACTCATCCCATGGGACGGAAAGCCTGGCTACAGGACGCCCAATCTAACCAGCAGCGGGATGAATCGTGATTGCTGGCACCAATTTTTTGGAGGTTAACTGATGTCAAAGATGCGAAATGCGTTCACGCTCGTTGAACTGGTTGTTGTTATTATGCTGATTGCAATCTTGGGAGCCATTGCGGCGCCGCGGTTATTGAATACGAGAAAATCGGCGCTCGATTCCCAAGTCATTAAAGCGGTCAATAACGTTCGCAACGCGATTTCCATGTACACGGCTGAAAATGGTGGAACGTTGCCCGGCGCCGATGGTGCTCAAGCCACGTTCAAGGCGGACGTTGCTACGTTTTTGCGTGGCCCTTTCCCCCGCGTTCATGTGGGGCCTCTGGCTGTAGACAACTCCATGAACGATTTGGTGCGGATGTCCAGCGTGGCAGGACCGATGATTGGTGCGGCCGCTCCTAAACAGGGTTGGGCTTATAACTACACGACGGGCGAATTTATTGTGGACTACGACGGCGGAACCATCACCGATCCCAGCATTAATTACGACGATCTGTAATGGAAGCCATCATGCTAGCCTGGCGCAGAAAAAATACAGGGTCTGGGCTGGCTCTAACGATCGCACGAATTGCAGGGAAACTAACAAAGATTCCGGTTGCATCGGGTCGATAAGAAGTGATTGACGGCTCCGAGTCATTGGGATCGCGAGAACAGGCTAGCTCATGGTCTCGGAAGCCAAGAAGATCCTTGTCGTTGAAGATAACCCGGCCTTCTCCAGCATTGTTCAATTTCACCTGGAGCGGGTCGGTTACGAGGTGATCGTTGCTTTTGACGGACATGAGGCCAAGCAGCGGATCCGACAGAATTCGGACCTGTTCGACCTGGTCATTACCGACCAACAAATGCCTCACGTTTCGGGGGAAGAGTTAGTGCGGTATCTGCAACAGGATACCAAGTACTCGCGGACACCGATCATCATGTTGACCGCTAAAGCGTTGGAACTTGACGTGACACGACTGCGGGACGAGTTCAATGTAACGGCAGTCATCGCAAAACCGTTCAGTCCTACGGACTTGGTTGGTACGGTGGAAGAGTGTCTTGGAATGCAGGTTTCGCCCTAATGGCGCTGGCCACGATGAGAGCAAATGTTTTCAAAAAAGAACGTTCTCGAATTACCCCAGCGAGTTACAGCCTACTATCTCTTTTTCGGGTTGACGGCCATCCTCTGGTTAGGGGTTGGCGTTGTTGTCATAGCGATCTCCGTGCTGGGATCGCGGGCTAAAAATGCTCGCGTCCATCAAATGGGCCGGGCTGCGCCACTGCTTTCCGTCGATTATTTACGCAATGGCGAGCAAAACCTGCAGTCCCTGGTCAATCGTATCCAGTACGAAAGTTCGTCGCTATTTTGCGCTGTTGTATCTAACGACGGCCGCTACATAGCGCACACGTTGCCAGAAAAAATTGGGCGAACCGCTTTAGAACCGGTGGGTCCTCGAGATCAATGGGGGGATGTGCAGCGAATTCGTTACCAGGACGAACAAACCCGTACTTTACTGGAGTACTGCATCCCGCTGCGCGCGGGAGACCGGCAACTGGGTTCATTCCGCATGACCATCGCCGAGACAGGTACGGTTGGTACCTGGATGACGGCAGCCCGACACGCCCCGTTAGCGATCATGTTTCCGTTGACGTTAATTGTCGCTGGTGGAATCACTTTACGCCGCATCGTGCGTCCCATTGGTGACATCGAAGGCCAGTTACGCCAGGCTGCGACGGTAGCTTCTGTAGAGGAACTCACTCTAAGCTCCGTACCGATTCGGGGTGCGGCATCGGTGGGATGGAACCGGCTGGTCCAGCAACGTGATGTGGGTGGTTGTGACCAAGCATTGGAGCAGCGGATCAGGGAGGCCGGGTCCGAGTACCGTCACAGAAAAATGGACAACTTGCTGAACAACCTCAGTGACGGAATCGCGGTCACTGACGGAGAGGGTGCCACAACGTTTGCAAACCGACCTTTGTTGGCGCTTCTCGACCTGCCGACTGCTGAATCCTTGACCGGTTGCTCACTGGCCACTCATTTGAAAGGGGTGTGGGATCTTCCACCGGGCCAGGTGTTATTGGATCCCCAACTGCATGCTCGCAGCGTGATTGCTGAAGTGAAGTTGGAGGACGGTTCAAGTCCCCGAACCTATCGGGTGGCCAGAAATCCAGTGCAAACATCCACGGACGAGTTGTCAGGTGGTCACGTCTGGAGCTTTCGAGACATAACGCAACAGAAAAGCGCGGAATCCATGCGTGATCAGTTCGTCACTACTGCGACGCACGAGTTGCGTACTCCGCTTGCCAATATCAAGGCGTATGCAGAAACCTTGACATTGACCGAGGTGTTGAATCCTGAACAGCAAAAAAAGTTTCTAAATACGATCCACACGGAAGCCAGTCGTTTGGCCCGGTTTGTGGACGATCTTTTGAGCGTCAATAGCATGGAAGTCGGATCGCTCACCGTCGACCGCAGGGAAACAGATGTGCTTCGTTTGTTGCAAGAGGTTGCCACGAAGCTTCAACCACAAATGGAAGAAAAACAGATCAGGTTAGATGTAACACTGCCTCCCAAGTTGGCGAAACTCCATGTCGACAAAGATAAACTTGCTGCCACCCTGGTCAACCTGTTAAGCAATGCCACAAAGTACACACCACGGGGTGGAGAAGTCGCACTGCGGACCAAGGTCTCCGAACAGGCACTTGTCATCGAGGTCATCGACAGTGGATATGGCATTTCCGCAGACGAGCTGCCAAAAGTGTTTGACAAGTTTTTCCGCAGTGCAGATCCGCGTGTGCAGGAGGAATCGGGGAGCGGGTTGGGCCTGTCGCTGGCCCGTGAAGTTGCACGTCTGCACGGAGGAAATCTGCGCGTGAACAGCGAACTCGACAAGGGAACAACGTTCACCTTAACACTACCACTTTGAGATGCACAACTCCAGAAAGACCATGGGACAAGTAGATGTTTGAGCGAACCCGTCATGGCGCGGTTGATGTGGTTACCGGTGAAGTTCCGATCCACATCGATCATGTGGACACCTTGTCAAAGGTCCTCAGTGAGTGCGTCGCGGAAGGACAACCAAGAGTCGTGCTGGACCTTACCGGCACGGCGTTGTTTGACAGTGCAGGTCTCGAACTTCTGCTGACGATTCAAAAGGATTGTCAAAGAAGAGGTGGAATATTGAAGCTGGCGGGTGCCAACCCGTTGTGCACCGAAATTTTGTCCCTCACCGGTGTGGGGAGCCAATTCAACTGTTACGAAAACACGGGTGAAGCAGTAAGGAGCTTTGTGGAGTGACCGCTGAGGGAGTTCTACTGGAACAGGCTACCAAGTTGAACCGCAGGCCCGCCCGCCCGCAGAACCCTTCCCGTGCGCTCTTCAACCGTCTCGGTGATCAGCTGATTGGGGCCAACCTCATTTCTTCCGAGCAATTGGAAGAAGCTCTTGGCGCCCGGTCTGAAAAAGGTTTGAAATTGGGGGAGGCCCTGATCGAGATGGGGGTCACTTCGGAAGAACATCTGTTGCCTTTTGTCGAGCGGCAGTTGGGCGTTCCCGCTGTGCGCCTTCGTGAGGGACTCATTGATCCTCTGGTCGTACCGCTGCTCGACCGCGACGTTGCTGACAGCATGCACGCCATTCCATTGTTTCGGGTCCACGACAAGCTCTGCGTCGCTCTGGATGAACCGCAAGATCTGCAAAAGATCGACGAATTGGAACGAATCACGCGCCTGAAAATCCGGCCGATTTTTGCGTTCAGGTCGAGTATTGATCGCATGATTCCTCGCTGCTACGAGGAGGGATTCGAAGTCGATGCGGTCACCGCCGACTTGGAAGACGATGCGGTAGAGTTACAAGCCGAATCCGTCGACATCGATCTCGATTCGGTTGAGACTTTGGTCGAAGGCAGCCCAATCATTAACCTGGTCAATTATTTTGTCGTCCAGGGGGTGCGCCAGCGAGCCAGCGACATCCACCTGGAACCCGACCGCAATTATTCGGTCGTTAGGTTTCGTGTCGATGGGCAACTGCGAGAGGTCCTGCGACCAAGACGCGACATGCACGCAGCCCTGGTTTCCCGTATTAAGGTGATGGCGAAGTTGGACATTGCCGAACACCGTCAATCTCAGGACGGCCGTTTCCAGGTGACCATGGAAGGCCGTAGTGTTGACTTTCGTGTCTCCACGCTCCCGACTGTGCTGGGCGAAAAGGTCGTCTTGAGAATTCTCGACCGTCGGAACCTCAATTTCGACCTCGACAAGCTCGGGATTCCGCACAACTTGCTCACAAATGTCAAACAACTGTTGGCCAAACCCTATGGTTTGCTGCTTGTCACCGGGCCGACCGGTAGCGGAAAGACAACGACACTTTATTCAGCGCTGGAACTCGTTAAGTCGGTCCATCGAAATATTGTGACGGTCGAGGACCCGGTCGAGTATCAAATCGATTTGGTCAATCAAGTTCAAGTGGACGAAGCCCGCAAAACATCATTTGCCACAGCGTTGCGTTCTATTTTGAGACAGGACCCGGACATCATCATGATTGGTGAAATCCGTGATCGTGAAACCGCAAACATCGCTGTGCAAGCAGCTCTTACCGGGCATCTGGTGCTCAGTACGCTGCATACCAACGATTCTGTAAGTGCTGTCACGCGTTTGATGGACATGGGATTAGAGCCGTTCAAAGTCGCGGCGAGTTTGATTGGTGTGATTGCACAACGATTAGTGCGAACGGCCTGCCCCCGTTGTCGCACTTTTTACTATCCGCCACGCGAACTGCTGGAGACAATTCATTATCAGGGTGACCAACGACGCAGTTTCATTCGGGGTGAAGGCTGCGTGGATTGTTACGACAGCGGGTTTCAAGGGCGGACGGGTATCTACGAAGTGATGCTTGTCGATCAGAAGATGCGAGAAATGATCAGTCAAAAGTTTGATATGGACGCTCTCCGTCGATGTCACCAGGAGGGGGGAGGTCGGTCGTTGCTTGAGGAGGGTATTCGACTGGCCGAAGAGCAGCAGACCAGTTTGGACGAAGTGATGCGAGCCGCCTATTTTGAGTAATGTGTTGAGCCAAATGGAATTCGCGTACAAAGCCAAATCGATCGAGGGTGAAATTGCCACGGGGCTTCTGGCGGCAGGTAGTGCTTTCCTGGCGCGAGAAGAACTGCGAAACCGCGGCCTGTTTGTGCTCTCCTTGCACCCGGTGAGTCACCCGGTTCACGGGCCAGAGGCCTCTTCCAGGTCCTTTCGATCCAGGATCTCGCGTCGCGATTTGCTGAACCTGACCACGCAGTTTGCCATCATGACCCGGGCGGGAATCGATGCCGCCGCCGCGCTCGAAACCTTGGCGGATCAGTGCCGCAACCCGCTACTGAAACAAATTCTACAACAGGTACATTCTGACGTGAACGCGGGGGGGGCGGTTTCGGACGCTTTACGAAAACATCCGGAAACATTCAACGAGATGTTTGCCGCCATGGTGGCCGCAGGAGAATCAGTCGGCCGTCTGCCAGAAATCTTGCAACGCTTGGGAGAATTGCAGAGAACAGAACTGCGACATCGAGGGATGTTGAGATCGATGCTGGCCTATCCGCTGGTGCTGGCTTTCGTTTCCCTGCTTGTCATGGCCGGGATGGTCTGTTTTGTCCTGCCGCAGTTTGCCCAGATTTTTGAAGACGCCAATGTGGCGCTTCCCGCACTGACCAGCGCGCTGTTGTCCGCAACGGACGCAGTGGGGGCGTACCTGTTTTTCTGGTTACCCCTGGCCACGGTTAGTGGGGCTGGCCTGGTGGGATATTTTCGCACGGAGCGTGGACGGCGCTTTTGGCACAGCACACAGTTGAACGCTGTTTTACTCCGTGGCGTGATGCGTTCCTTGCTTATCGGCCGCACGTTCCGGTTGCTGGGAATGATGATTCAAAGCGGCGTGCCCCTGTTGGAGGGAGTTCGATTGACACGGAGGTCGATACAGAATTTGCTTTACCGTGACCTGTTTCAGAAACTCGAAAACGACATTCTCAATGGGCGCAAACTTGGACAGTCACTGATTGAAGCAGGATTCGTGCCTCCAACGGCCGCAGAAATGGTCATCACGGCAGAAAAAACGGGAACGATGGGAGTCGTTACCCAGTTGATGGGAGAACACTTTGAAGAAGAAGGACAGGAACGCTTGCGAGAGCTGACCACAATCTTGGAACCCGCCATCATTGTCGGCATGGGTCTGATCGTGGGTCTGCTCGTGATCGCGATCATGATGCCCATGTTTGATATGGCAACGTTAAGCAATTCCAGGTAGTTCAAAAATGTTGTTGGGAACGCAAACGGGTTGGATCGGAGTGGACATAGGATCCCAGTCGATCAAGCTCGCACAAGTTGAACGTAGCGGACCAACAGTTCGCGTTCGAGAAGGAGTGGTTCTTCCCCGGGCCGCTTCCTGGCAAGGTGACGACTTGATGTCCAACATGTCCCGCATCAGCTCTCGTGAAGAAATCGGTGCGGCTATCGAAGCCGGCCATAGATTCCGAGGTGACAAAGTGGCTTGCGTCCTTCCTTCGTACCTTTATGAATCCCGCCCGCTTCATCTGCCCGCAGGAAGCCTGTCCGAGCGGCGAACAATGGTGGCTCATGAATTGGCAACGGTCCGGCAGGAGAGCCACGTTACTTCCGAGTTCGATTTTTGGGAAGCAACACTCCATGGCCGGGACGGTGTACCGTGCAAGTCGAACGTCAATACTTTGTCACTGGCGTCGGGTTGGGGCGATCAAGTCGTTCAGGACACTGCAAAGCTCGGACTCCGGTGCCAGGTGCTTGATGGGCCGCCGATGGTTCTGGCTCGAGCTGTCAAAATGATGTCGTCTCATAATTCCAGCAGGCCGATAGCAGCACTCGACTGGGGATATCGCGGAACAAGTCTCGGTTTTCTTCTCGAAGGACAGCCCCTCTACACGCGACAGATCAATCGTTGTGGTTACCACCACATTGTGGAAAATGTCCAGCGTGGTCTGTGTGTGTCGCTCGATCAGGCACAACATCTGCTGATCCGGCATGGCCTGCCGGAACTGCCGCCGCGCGATACGGCGAACGATCAATTTCAGGAGATGCTTTCGGAGATGGCGGCCCAAACGCTGCACGACCTGGCAGACGAGATCAACCGGACATTGACGTACATCGACACCCAGCATCCGAACCTGTTTCCGGAAGAGATTGTTCTCTTTGGCGGTGGAGCCTCGCTGAAGAATGTCTCAGACCATCTGACAAAGCGGGTGAAACTTGAGATCAAACCCTGGAATTTTTCCGCACAGAACAGAGAAAAGTCCGCTTGGGATGCAGTGTCTTCTCCCCTTTTAGGAGCGGCCATCGGGCTCTCGTCACTTGCCTGGGCCAAGGGGTGATATGCAAACGTATGTGAACCTACTTCCGACACGCACGGCTGTTACGGCCCTTCTTTTGAGACGGGTTCGACAATGGTCCTTCGTGGCCCTGAGCGCCTTGTTCCTTGTCGTTGTAGGGTCAATTCTGGAGTGGAAACGGATTGAATCCATTCAGGCAAAGTTGAAACGGTTGGAGAATCAAGTCGCTCCACTGCCAATCCTACAACGCGAAGTCGACCACATGCAACAACAACTGGATCAGTGCAATGCGCGGGCAACGCTTGCCGCGCAACTGGTCGATGACAGGAGTATGCTTTCACTGATTGGATTGGTCAGCCGCGCAGCGAACGAAAGTGCTGGAAAGGTGTGTGTGAGGCAGCTGTCTGTGGAAACAGTTTCCGCCCCCGGACGGCGCGACCCTGGTGCAGCTGGCAATGTGTCACTACGCAAACTTCAACTTGAAGGATTGGGAGAAGATAACTTGTCCGTGGCCCGGTTCGTGGCCGCACTTCGTGAATCCCGGGTATTTTACGAGGTGCAATTGAAGGCCAGCGAATGGACTCGGCAAGATGAGCGTAAATTTCGCAATTACGAATTGGAGTGCATTTTTTAGACTCATCATGTTCAGCAACCGAACCAAAGCATTGAACACGACTGGCTGGCTACTACATCTGGCCGGTGCTGCGGTGATCACAGTTTTCTTGGCTGCCTCATATTTTGGGCTGTCTACATCCTTTGCTTGGAAAATGTCCGGACAGATCGAACGGATTACGGAATTAGAAAAATATTTGAATCGGGCGCCAGGCATTCGAAGTAAACACGCAACATTGCAGCAAGCACTGGCCCGAATCAAGCAGAGGGTTCAAGAGATCGACCAGCGGATTCCTGACGATGCTCGTGAAGCCGAGTTCCTGGGCCAAATGAGCGAAGCTGCCCGGCAGACGGGCCTGGCAATTCGTGACTACCGTCGAGGCCAGAACACGGAAACGACAAGCCATTTTCAACTGGAGATACGCATTCTGGGGGAAGGTTCCTACAGCAGTATCTGCCGGTTTTTGGAACGTATTCACGAACTACCACGGGCAGTGGCCATCGATAAAATGCGCATCAGCACAGAAAAAGAAAACAACGTGTATCCCGTCGACATGACCTTTTTGCTCCACTACCACGTTGCTGAGAAAAACACTGCTGAGAAGGAAACAATCAATGGCTGAGTCGGTGCACCCTGCGACGAGTACGCTCAAAGTTGGACAACTGGCCTTGGTGACGGGGTTGGCAGTCACTCTGGTCATGGTATTGATTTACCAGTTTGGTCCTCGGCAACAACTTGTGCTGAAACCGCGCGGGCCGGCCTCGCTTCAGACGATCACCGAGGCTGAAAGCGATACTGTGCGTCAGGGCACCTCAGTCGGCCAGGAGAGAGCGAAAGGATGGCCGTTGTTGTCTCTTGACACGGTATTGAAGCATGATCCGTTTGCTTTGCCCCCCTTGTTCTTGCCCGCTGCGACAATTTCCGAAAGGAACCCTGCACGCGAACAAGAGCAAATTGTGAAAGCAGTCGAGCAGAACAAATTGTTGCAATTGGAACAGAGAGCGAAGTTGTTGCAAAATCTGCAACAGCAGGGGGTCGAGATGGTATTGATCAACAACAAGACTCGCGTCGCGATGGTCGGATCACGCACCGTACAAGTGGGCGACGTACTCGATGGATTCGTCATTACGGAGATCCACAATAATGGCGTTGTCGTGGAAGAAAGTGCTGTTTCGACAGACTGATCGAAAGGGAGTTCGATCCAAAATGAACCACACCCGAACAATGAAGTGGACTTTTGTTGTGTTGTGGGCACTATTTGTGTCTCGGACCAGCTATGGTCAAAAAGATGACATCACACCGAGACTCCCGCCGCAGCCGAACTTCCAAACAGGCCAACAGAAAGCCATTGCCAACCAGTACAGTGTGGTCGGCCAGACGCAGCCCATCGAAAGCGAACGAATGGAGGATGACCCAACGTATTTGCATTGGCTGCAGGAAATTGGCCAGCAGCATGTAAAAAAGGGGGAAGAGCAATTCACCGATACGCCCAATCCATCTGCTCGGCGGGCTTCACGTGCTATCCACACTGCAACGGATCGTAGCGTCCCGACTCGTCGTCGTCGCCACCAGCCGATCACTCGTCAGGCCTCCGCAGACGAAACGGAAGATCCTCACAATCTAGAGGCAACACCCGGACCGGCGCAGACGGAGTTGAGAATTCCACTAGCGGGTCAATCGGGTCCAGAGGCCGGCCATAAGCTGGGCATTCATAGCGACGGGCAACTGCTTTCACTGGTGATACGTGATGCGGCTGTGAAGGACGTGCTGGCTCTCATCGGCCAAACACAAAACATCAACATTGTTTGTTCGCAGCATTCCGGGGGTGACGGTTCAGCGGAGTCGAGAGTCACCCTGTCGCTGGAAGCAGTACGGTTGGAAGACGCCCTCGATGCGATTCTTTCCATTGCCGGTTACACCTGGTCAGAAAAAAATGGAATCATCTACGTCACCAGCTTGACCCGTGCGGGTGTTGTGCCAGCCGATATCCAGGGACGTAAAACCAAGGTCTTCACACTCAGTTTTGTGTCGGCTGTGGACGTGGACCAGGCGGTCCAAGGAATGCTATCCCCCGTGGGGAAGTCCTTTGTGACGCAGAGCAGTTCAACAGACAATCGCAGGACTGAAGAGATCATCGTTGTGGAGGATTTGTCCTCGTACTTGTGGTCGATCGAGCAATATATCAGTCAAGTCGACCAACCACCGCAGCAGGTAATGATTCAAGCACACATTCTCGAGGTGGAATTGGATGACAACCTGCGACACGGTATCAATTTTGAAGAGATCTTCCGTACGGGTGGACACACACTTTCCATTCAACAAAGTGGCTTTGCCAATTCGAATTCCGCCCAGGCGTTGTTCTTCAAGGCGACCGGAGATGACATCAATGCCCTGGTCGAGGTTTTACAGACTACAACGGATGCGAAAACTCTTGCTTCACCGAGAGTGTTGTGTCTGAATGGTCAGGAGTCCAAGATTCAAATCGGCGAAAAACTTGGTTACCGTGTCTTGACGAACACTCAGACCAGTACGTTAGAAGACGTCCAGTTTCTGGATGTGGGAGTGGTACTCCGGGTTACCCCGAGAATCACGCATGATGGTTTCGTCCTGATGCGAGTCAAACCTGAAGTGTCCAATGGCCAGGTCAATCCTGAAACGGGGCTTCCCGACGAAGAAACCACAGAAGTTGAAACCGATGTGTTGCTGCACGACGGACATGGAATGGTCATCGGAGGTTTGATCAAGGAGTCGGTCAGCAACACGCAAAGCAAAATTCCGGTTTTGGGAGAACTCAGGCATGTCGGCGCTCTCTTTCAGCGTCGGGAAGTCAAGAAATCTCGTACAGAAATCATCGTTGTACTCGTTCCATATGTTGTTCCCCATGACCCGGACTACACTCAGCGGGATGAAGAAGAGGTCCAGCGTGCTTCCACGCCCCTGCTGTATGGACCCCTGCATCGGGTTGAACGGCCTGAGCCACAACTTCCCGACACGTTTGATAATCCGAGAAACGCCCCGCAACGGGTGCACACAACATGCGATTGCCGGAAGTGCCGCCTCCAGGCGAATCAACTGGCGAGGAAGGTTCGTCCAGGAGGTTTGGTTTTTAGGAATCGGACTTCGCACCCGGGATTCCAGACGGGGAGCACCCAGTCAGCAGAAAACGATGTCCAACGTGGGGTTTTCATGGAACCGCACTTGCGCCGCACCCGCGTCAAACCCTTATTCGCTCGCAAGCGACGAAGTAGCCAATCTTCTTACCGCAGATGATTTCTCCAGGAGCAGTCCCGTCATGTCAAGGCGATTAACAGTACCAGAAGAACTGCAGCACCTTATTGAAAAACGAGAGCAGAAAGAGCGGCGTGAAAAAGAATGTTGTGCGGGTCAGCAGCAAGATAGTGATTTGACCCTGCCAAATACGGTCGATAATTCGACCGCCGAAAGCAAACAACCCTCGGACAGTAAACATTGTAGTCAAGGTGAACGACGAACAAGGGTTCGTCGTAAAAACGACTAGCCGATGCGCTACCAGAACTGCGCGCGTGTTGCCGGAAGGAAACATCGTTGTGTGGAAATGCCTCGGAACCGGGGTGGTGTCATTTTTCCAAATGACTGACAGAAGGGGCGTTGGGTCGAAAATCTGAAGGTCTGATAATCTGGGCACGGTTGTTGCATAGTCTTGGAATTCACCCGCAGTTCCTTGATTCCCACTGGTAGGGCAACATCCCCGTGTACCGCCAAAGTCTCTCTCCTGCTGCAGTCGTGATGATCTTCGCGGTTCTTGGCTCCCTGTCACCAGCTGTCTCTGTCCCTCTCCAGGCTGAGGAGCAGGTCGCCGTCACCTTGAAGGACGGCCGCACGTTGGAAGGCGTGGTCGATGCTCGCAGCAACGGTCACTACCTTTGGCTGAGGTTTACCGAACCCGGGATTGCCCTGAGCATGCCGGTCTCGTGGGCGTCGGTGCAGACGGCACAACAGGCCGACCAGTTACTTTCGGTCACACAACTCCGAGGTCTGGCTGGTCGGATCAAGACGGAACTCCCGGAAGATTTTTTTGAGAGCGAGTTGGCTTCAGATTCGTCTGCTTTGGAAGGATTCAGTAACAAGCCCGGGTTTTCTTCTCAACCGTCGGGAAGCAAGTTACCGGTCGCCGTCGGTGCGGTCGTCTGTCTGCGGGTTTTTGCGGAACTGGCCAGTTGGGATCGGGACGTCGAGCCGGACGGGTTCGAAGTCTCTGTCTTGCCGTTGGACCGAGAACGCCGGATCGTGCCGGTTGCCGGATCAGTGATGATGCGGCTCATCGGAGAGCGGCGGCGGAGGCCTGATGGCCAGCACTCGTTTTCGGATCTGCAGCGCTGGAGTGTGAGAGCCCAGGGCCGGGACTTCGGCCCGCAGGGTGCGGTCTTTCAGTTTCCTTTCCAGACGATTCAGCCCGAGTTAGATCTTGAACTGCTGCCTGTCGCAATGTTGAATGTGCGCCTGGGCGCTTTCCACCAGGGGATTTTTGAGGCTTCGATCCCGGTGCCTTTGCGGCAGTTCAACCCGGTCCGTGACCGTTTTCAGTTACGACATGGCCACCGCTGGTTTCCGAACGAGCTCACCGAACAAACGCGACAGCATTACTCATGGATCGAAGCCTTTCCGGATCGCTGAAGCACATTTCCGGGAGTGAACATCGATTTTCACCGCGTCTTGTTCCCGGTTGACGCTGTATGCAAGGAGGTAGCCCTCCTCCGCGATGTGCAATGACTCTTTGATCTGACGCGAGCAAATCTCAGATCAGTTGTGCAATCGGTTGACCACGCATCAGGGAGGTGGCGACGTTGCGCGGCAGATTGCGTTGAGAATGCAGCACCGGATCACCCACCAGCGTGTGAATCACAGTGGCAAACAGGTTATCCAGTGTGACAGGGTCGCTATGAGGTTCGTCGGCGATGGCACTTGATTGTCCTATCACTTGTCCCATTCGCAGACCGCCACCGGCAAAGGCCAGGGTGCTCAACCGTGGCCAGTGGTCCCGGCCACCGTTGTCTTTCACTCGCGCCGTGCGACCGAACTCGCCCGTGATAATCAGAAGGATCTTGTCGCTCAAACCTCGCATTGCGACATCCTCGATGAAAGCACTTACGGCGTGGTCCACAGGGCGACCCAGCTCTTCCATTCCGTCAGGAATGTTCAATTGCGTATCACCTCCATGCATGTCCCAGCCCGGGTTGTGGACCGTGACAAACCCACAGCCCGCTTCACACAGCCGTCTGGCCAACAGAAGTTGTTTGCCAAGTGTCGATCGGCGATTTTTTCTGATGCCTGTCAGGTAGTTGCTCGTATCGTAACGTTCCACCACGCGTGGATCCTCTTGGGACAAGTCAAAGGCGGCCCGAGATTTTCCCAGCACTAACTCCAATGCTTGTTGTTCATACTGGTCATGTTGTTGGATCTTATTTCGTGCTTCGAATCGTCGATTTAATCCATCGAGCGATTTTTGCAATCCCAGGCGATCTTCAAATCGGGTGCGCGCAACGCGCAGTTGCATGTCGTTGCCGGCCAGATTATCTCCGCCGACTTGAAGGGGGCCATACGCGCTACCCAGTTCACCCGGTCCGGCAGCGTCGAACAAACGTAACCGTTCCTTGTTGAACTGCCGATCCACTTCCTTGCTACTCAGGTAGATATTGGTCGGCATGCCCGTTACAGGGTGAGCGGTTCCACGCATGCGTGTTGCCGTGGCACACATTCCTGCGCGGTTGATCAGGTCGCCACCACGGCACACCTGTTGGACCGCAGACGTGTGATCGCTCGTGTCATGCGTGAATGAGCGGACAAGAGCCATCTTGTCGGTCAACCTGGCCAGTCGGGGGAACGTTGCTCCCAGGGCGACACCGGGAATACTGCTGGCCACCGACCCGGTGGCACTACGATACTCCGACGGAGCTGCTGTTTTGGGATCAAATGTTTCAATTTGGCTGGGTCCGCCGGTCAAGAACAACAGGACGACCGACGTGTCTTTGCTGGACTGGCCCGTGGAGGCCGCGCGAGCCCGGGTCGATAACAGGCCGGCCAGGCTCATACCTCCCAGCGCAAGTGTGCCGACCTCGAGGAACTCCCGCCTTGTAGTGCCCGCACAATTGCGGCTGGCTCGGCCTGTGACTAGTTTCAGCACCGGTTAGGTCCTCATGGTTGCGATTTCTTTTGGCCTAACGAACGGCTCCCTTTTGCTAACGCAACGCTAGTGTGTCTTGATTCTACCCTCTTGTCAGAGCCTTTCCAAAGGGCAAGACCGAAGATGCCGTGATTATCCGCGTCTGCCGGGGATTTTAACCGCTGCGGCTGACATCCAGTGGCCAGGGGAAGCATCCGACCCGTTCAAGAAGGCACCGTCATGTCGGCAAGCATTTCGTCGGAGATGTTCTTTCCCAACACGAATTGCTTCCGGTCTGAGTACCAGAAGGTTCGCTGACCCTGATGTTCGGTGAGGCTGGCGTACATGGCGAGCCACCACAATTGAGTCAGCCCCACTTTTACCTTCTGTGTGTCAAACAGAAATTTGGGTCGACTGAACCAGATCGGTTGCTCCGCCAGTGGCCGGAATTCGCCAACGGTCATGTAGATGGGTCGCCGCGCGTCCATGTCCCAGGGCCCCGTGGCTCCATCGCGATAACCGCGGTGGTTGTGATAGAACAACAAATAACGCCCGTCTTCCAACCGGTACAAAGGCTCCGGTGATTTTGGGTGTTCGATTTTCGGACCGTTGTCGTGATATCGCAGCGGTTGTGTCGTTTGCCAGCTATGCCCATGATCTTCCGAGACGGTGTACCAAATATGACCGGTCACGGTTCTCATCGTCATGAACAGTCGACCATCCGGCAACAGCGCAATTCCCGGTTCCTGTGCCAGGCTGTATCCGTTGGAGGCTTCGGGTTCGATTTGTGGTGAAACGCGGATGGTCCCCTCCCTGTCCGGGAGCCAGGTGACCTTCAAGTCCCTGGGATGGGGACCGTCGTCAATGTTCTCGAAACGCATCAGCTCACACTGCGAGTCGCTGTGATTCCGATTGCCACCAACCGGTCGCGGATAGGCCATGGGACTGCTCCAACGAGTGAAGCCGACAATCATACGGTTCTTCCCGTCTCTGATGGGCTGTTGCCAGACGATCCCTGTCGGAGACACTTTGGGGTCAGGATGATCGAATCGAGTGCGGCGCCAGGGGATGTCTACGCCACTGGCAATCCATGTGTGGCCATCGTCGTCGGAATATTTCACGCGTAACGGACCGTTGAACAGCCCCTGGTCGGTGTAGCCCAGATTCTGGTTGTACAGGCAATACATGCGCCCCGAACGACTGATCAGGGGAAAGCCAAGCGCCGGCGTCACGTTCTTGTGTTTCGGCTCGTCAATGATTTGGATCGGCGACCAGGACCGTCCTCCGTCCCGGCTGCGAGAGTAGACGACTCTCATGTCGGGCGCACTTTCGTAGGTTCCCTGTGTCCAGAGGCACATCAAATCACCGCCTGGGGTGTAGAAGACATGAATGTGGTCGGCGTATTCGTCGCGCTCTCCGGGTGTTTTGGGAAGGTAAATGACGTAGTCCGGATTCGTGCGCAACCAGTCGTCCGTGTAACATTCCGGTGCACGCTGGAGGAGATCTTGTCGACGAACTGCCTCCGCCGGCGATTCCGCAGCTTGTACCGTGGCGCACATCCTGGCTGCCAATTGCGAGGTAAGAATCGTGGCGGTCGAGCCACTCAGAAAACGCCGACGGTTGATGTCGTCTCGAGTCACGTCTGTTCCTCTCCGGACCTTATTCAACGATGCTGTTGGAAATCCACCTGCTGATTTGTCCACCTGCTGATTTGTGAATGTGTACGAAATCGTTGCCCGCCATCCTAGGTGAAGCATTTGGAGTTTGCAACCGATTTGAAAGACCAGCGGGGTGCTTTGTTTGAACCAGCCCGTGAAGGTGTGCCAACCGTCGAACGGGTCCATTTACCAAGAGATCATTGGTCAGTCGCGGTGCAAACCGGGTGAGATTCAGCAGGGTGCCAGTGGCCCTCGCAGGCAGGTGGGATGGATTTTGGAACGGGGGTGCAGAGGACGCTCATTCTCAACACGGGCGACTTCGTTTTCCAGGTTGCAGAACGACCGTACAGATAGTTTTGTCGTGTTCAAACCGGACAATATTCTCTGACGCGGAAGGTCAGACACAC
>PBTE01000028.1 GCA_002726515.1 Planctomycetaceae bacterium
GGTCCTGCTGGTCACCTCGGCCGCGATGAACGGTGGAGTCATGTTCGTCTACTCGATTCTGCTGTTGTACCTCAACAGCAAGGTTCTGCCGCGGAGGATTGCGATCGGCCCGTGGCGTTTTTTGATGATCATCTGGTCGGCCGCTTTCTTCGGTTACTTCAGTATCCAGGCCCTGCGGCTGAAGGTCTTGCCTTACCTGGCTACTTTGTTCGGGTTCGGATAAAACCTCACGGGATCAGTTTGTCGGGATCTGAGATGGTCGGGGCGGGTCTTTTGTCCAAGACTTCCGGGTCGCAGACGTTCAAGTGTTGTGTTTTTCCGTTTGACTGCGGCCGAAAATGGTGAGGTGACGCTCCCGTCCAGTTGCACACGGTTCTGCATGACTCACTGGTACTTGCTACTCTGGGCGCGATGCTTTAGTGGCGATGGGCAATTCTGCGCGGTACCGTCCTCTTTTCCGGTTTTTTCAGCTGGCGGGTTTTGTGGAAAAAATTCCCGATTCGCGGGAAAATTTTCATCGAAGCCACCTTGTGATCGCTCTTTTTAGCTGGAAAGCGTCCGTGCGTCGTCTCCGGGGTGTCGACTCTTGCTCGAGGAAAGCAACCCCCGACGGGCATGTCCCCTCCCTGATGCTTGAAAGGCTGGTAAATTGACGGTTTGGTTTTCGGCTGCCCATTTTGAAGTTTGCGTTTGTCCAACCAGACGGAGCGGGTTAGAATAGTCATATTCTTCGTCAAATTCCCCGACGTTGCTCGTGCGACTCCCGTTCGGGAAGGTGCTTTCCCAACAGAAGGTGCCGGATCTACGGAACGGTGTGATGTACGGGTTTGGAGAGGAGGAGATTCACGGTGCAGATCAGTATCTCGATGAGACACGGCCACCTGAGTCAGCAGACGCAGCAAAGGATTTCTGAGAAAGTCTCCAAGTTACCACGGATTTTTGAGCGGCTGACGGCAGCCAGCGTAACTGTTGACTTAGAACACGAAGATTCCCCACATGTGGAAATTCGTGTCTCTGTTGAACATGCTCAAGATTTTGTTGCTACGCATCAAGCGGCCACCGTAATGGCGACAGTCGACGGCAGTGTACACAAAGTGGAACAACAACTGAGACGGCACAAAGAGAAACTCAAGGGACATAAAATGACAGGACTGAAGCATCAGGAAGTACCACTGGATTCAGAACCAGGGGAAGCTGACGCGGCAAGCGGGGAACAGTAAGCGTCTTGAAGCGTTCACCGCAAACACGACCATTTAAGTATTAGTAAAGGAAAGATCGTATGAAGTTTGCCGACTTTGTCAGCGCAGGATCGATCAAGGCTGGATTGGAGACGGACACAAAAGAAGAGGTGATTGCAGAGTTAGTTACTGCACTCGTGGCGGCTGGTCAAATTCGAGAAGAGGATAACGATGGTATTCTCAAAGCCATCATGAAGCGTGAGGAGCTGGGTAGTACGGGAATTGGGCGGGGGGTTGCCGTACCGCACACCAAGCACCCCAGCGTGGAGAGATTAGTTGCTACTGTGGGGGTCAGCCAGGAAGGCATTGATTTCAATAGTCTGGATGGAGAAAAGGTTCAATTGTTCTTTTTGTTGATCTCGCCCCCTGATCAACCTGGTGACCATCTGCGAGCCCTCGAAAACATTTCTCGTCAATTACGCGACGACACTTTTTGCCGATTTTTGAAACAATCGAAGACGCCAGAAGACATTCAGCAATTATTGGAAGAAGCGGATAACAATCAATTTGTTTCCTGAACGTTCCGGGTACTACTCGGTCCCAACTGGGATAAGGAAATTGGTAGGAGAGGAACGTGTGGCCAACCGAAATGACTCATAAGACAGCCTCCCGCACAGTGACCGTAGTGAATTCCCAGGGAATGCACGCGCGTCCTGTGAATTTGTTTGTGCAACTGGCAAGTCAGTTTGAGTCCAAGATCGATGTGGTCAGGGGTGATGAACGGGCGGATGGAAAAAGCATTTTATCCATTCTCACGTTAGCGGCCGCACAAGGTACCGAGCTATCAATCGAGGCGACAGGTCAGGATGCCGATGCGGCGTTGGACGCTTTGGCCGATTTGGTGGCCAAAGGTTTTGCCGAAGAAGAAGTTAATCCATAACAGATGCACGGGTTTGCCATGTTGTTGCTTACCGATTTTCATCGCCAGCCGACAAACAACCGGGCTGCATCTAATAACCATACTAACCATCGTGGCGGCTCTGTGCTAAAAACTCCTCAGACAGGAGCGGGTTCCGTAGTTCGGGAAACGAACAGCGGGAAAGACTGCGCAGATTGGACCGCCTTATGGCCCCATGCAAATACTTCAAGGACTAGCCGTTTCGTCCGGTGTGGCGTTTGGCGAAGCACTGATCGTCGATAACGAGGGTGTTCGAATTCCCAACCGCTTCGTCTCGCGCGAGGTGGTCGAGGATGAAATCGAACAACTTGAAAAGGCGATTGTGGCTGCCAGTCACGAGATCGAGGCGAACCGTGAGACGGTATCCGCACAGCTGGGCGAACAGTATGGGGCCATCTTTTCAGCGCACTTGCAAATGCTGCACGATCAGCAGTTGCGGGATCAACTCAACACACTGATTCGTGACAAACATTTCTCACCCGCTTACGCTGTCAGCCAGACGTTGCGCCGTTATGCCAAAGTCTTCCAGTCCCTGGACAGCGGATCCCATCAGGAACTAGCTTCCGACATTTTCGATATTGAAAAACGGTTGCTGCGGCAACTGCTGGGACATCGCCGTGAAGATTTAACCCATCTTTCTTCCCCGGTGATTATTCTGGCACACGAACTCACGCCCAGTGAAACAGCCGATCTCGATCGCCAGAAAGTACTCGGGTTTGCCACGGAGATGGGTGGTGCCGGAGGCCATACTGCGATTGTGGCGGAGGCTCTTGAACTTCCGGCGGTGGTTGGCCTGGGCCGGTTCATGTTGGATATCTCAAGTGGCGAAATGGTAATCATCGATGGTGATCATGGCCAAATCATTCTGCAACCTGATGAAGAGACCATTGCTCGCTATCGACACGAGCTGCAGCAACACCGGTCCCTGGAAGTTCGCCTTCGGGAGCTACGCGATTTACCCGCAGAAACAATTGACGGATCAAGCGTTGAGTTGTTGGCTAACATCGAATTTCCTCATGAGATCAGCGCTTGTGCAACTCGAGGTGCGGAAGGCATAGGTTTGTACCGCACGGAGTTTCTCTATCTGAGTTCGGATAAGGAGCCCGACGAAGAGATTCATTATCAGGCCTACGCTGAGGTCGCCCGGGCAATGGGAGACAAACCAGTTACCATTCGGACGGTAGATTTGGGGGCCGATAAGATGTTCGGCCCAATGCATCATGATGGCATGCAGAATCCGGAACTGGGCCTGCGCAGCATCCGCTTGTCGTTGCGCAATTTGCCGTTGTTTCGTACGCAACTGCGAGCGGTACTCCGCGCCAGCGCGTTGGGCAATGTGAGTGTAATGTTTCCCTTGGTGACAACGCTTCAGGAAGTAAGACAGGGGAAAATGGTGATCGCCGATGTGATGGAGGACCTGGAGGAAGAAGGAATTTCCTTCAACCGGAATATTCCTATCGGAATCATGGTGGAAGTTCCTGCCACGGTGATCATGTTGGACGCTTTCCTGAATGAAGTTGATTTCATCAGCGTGGGTACGAACGACCTCATCCAGTATGCATTGGCCGTGGATCGCACCAACAAAGAGGTGGCGTCTCTTTACGACGCCGGCGACCCGGCCGTATTGCGTCTGATACAGATGGCGGTTCGATCTGCCCAGCGCGCGCAGCGGCCTGTCACGATGTGTGGGCAAATGAGTGGAGCTACTCCGTACACGATGTTACTGGTGGGACTTGGATTCCGCAGCCTGAGTGTTGCGCCAAGCGCCATTCCCGAGATCAAGAAAATTTGTCGTAGCGTAACAGTCGCACAGTGTGAGGCGGTTGCTGAACACGCATTGCGGTTTGAAAACGCTACCGACGTAAACCATTTTTTAAAGGCAGAGCTACGCAATGTCGCGCCTGAGCTGGCCGCATATGCTTGATGAACGCATTCCGTGTCATGCGGTGAGACGCAACAGATGATCCTGCGGCGGAACGCTGGCAGACTCTGCCAAACAAAGTACAGATAGGACCAACGATGAAAAAAGAAATATTAATCAATGTCTCGCAACCCGAGGAGTGTCGAATTGCCATTGTCGAAGATGGAATTCTGGAAGAACTCTACATCGAACGCAGCAGCCAGGACAACTATGTGGGCAACATCTACAAAGGCAAGGTTGTCAATTTGGAATCCAGCATACAGGCCGCATTTGTCGACTTTGGCGTTGGCCGTAATGGATTTTTGCACATCAGCGATGTGGGGCCGGAGTACTTTCGTCAGGGAGGTTATGATCCCAACCAGTCCGGTGGGTCTGACGGTCGCCGCGAGAATCGTGAATCAAGAGGCGAAGGAGGTGAAGATGGTAACGGACATGTCCGCCACCGCCGCCGACAGCGCCCTGGTGCGCGGCCCCGAATGAAGCCACCGATTCAGGAGATTTTTCGGCGGGGTGACGAGGTGCTTGTCCAGGTCATTAAAGAGGGAATCGGCACGAAAGGTCCCACTCTCTCAACGTATATCAGCATTCCCGGCAGATATCTGGTACTGATGCCGGCCCTGGGTCGTGTGGGCGTTTCACGCAAGATCGATGACGATGACGACCGCCGCCGACTGCGGGATGCGTTGCTGGAACTTAACCCGCCCAAGGGACTGGGTTTTATCGTGCGAACGGCCGGAGTTGATCGAACGAAGAAGGAATTGTCACGTGACATGGCTTATCTGTTACGGCTTTGGAAGGTCATTGTACGGCGCATCAAGAAAAGCACGGCACCAATCGACATTTACGAAGAGAGTGACATGATCATTCGCACGATCCGTGACATTTTCAGTGCGGATGTGGACGCTATTCATATCGACGAACTTTCATCACATGACCGGGCCAAGGAATTTCTTCAGGTGGTCATGCCTCGTCATACCAATCTCTTACACTACTATGAGGGTAAGGAGCCCCTTTTCCACAAACATCATCTGGAACAGGAAATTGCTTGTATCAACCAGCGCGAGGTTCCGCTCAAACGAGGAGGTTCCATAGTAATCGATCCCACGGAAGCACTTGTCGCGATCGACGTGAACAGTGGGAGCTTTCGTACAGACGATTCAGCAGAAGAAACAGCCTTTCAACTCAACGTCGTCGCCGCTCGTGAAATCGCCCGCCAGCTTCGATTGAGAGATCTCGGGGGCGTGGTGGTCAACGACTTTATTGACATGCGTAAGGAAAAACATCGACGGGGAGTCGAACATGCCTTGCGCGACGCAGTAAAACGAGATCGCGCACGGACGAAAATTTTGCGTACCAGTCCGTTTGGACTGATTGAAATGACTCGCCAGCGAATTCGCCCCAGTCTGAAACGAAGTATCTATCGCGATTGTCCCATCTGCGAGGGAAAAGGTTTGGTCAAATCAACCGAGAGCATGGCAATTGAGGTTGTGCGATTGCTCATTCTGGGCAGCCAAGACCCGAAGATCACCAAGGTCGTCATTCGGGTCGCCGAAGACGTTACGGCCTATTTGAACAACAAAAAACGCCGTGAACTTGCGCAGATCGAAGACGAAGGCCAGTTGACCGTTCATATCCTGGGTAACGAAGGACACGAACCAGAATTCCTGCAAATGGAGTATTTTGACAGCGAGGGTCACGAAGTTGCGGTTCCTCAGGAATGAGGATTTGAAATTCGAGACATGCCGCGTGATCTTTGTACGAGACCTTGTCGGTGGACAATGTTTACGCTGTGCGGATGATTTTCCGTCGACGTGCTCCGGGGCAACGGATGCCCCTTAATTTGGGTCCGTTTTCTGCCCGTCGGCTGACTCAGCGACAATGCACGTCAACCGATCGCCACGTCGCAGCAGGAGTCGGTGATGACTGGAAACGGCAGCGTACAGGATCCCTGTTGCGGCCTGACCGGACTCGGAAATCGCTTCGTTTTCCCAGCTGCTGTGCGCCAGCAGTGGAAGGAATTGTTTGCCGCTGGCAATGACCGAAGTCGTGCCCGATTTACCAAAGAAAAAAATTCGATCAGCCGCTCCCAGTGGAGTCGCCCAACTGCTCTCCCCCAGACGCTCGGCAAACACCTCCTCTCCAGATTTCAGATCGAGTGCATAGACGACTCCCGAACGATTGACGAAATAGGCCAGTCCCCGATGAGCCATAGGCGATCCAAACGAGCTGGTAGCTCGCTGTGCCCTCCAGACGTACTCTGCCCGCCACTGACCGTCATCTTGCTGCCGCACGGTCATCAGCCCATTGGAATCCGCTGAGCGACCGGAACCACCACCTGCGCGGCCGACAGTGGCACCGATCAAGAAGCAATCGTCACCGACTGGAACTGGTGTGGGTATCGAATTTCCGGAAATGTCAGTGAACGTCCACAATTGTTGGCCTGTCTTGGGATCCAAAGCTGTCAAGCGTCCACTGCCACTGAGCAGCAGGTGAAAACGGTTGCCTACTGGAACCAGTCGCGGGCTGGACCAACTCGTAGCGCCGATGCCAGGCGTCTTCCAATGGTTTGCGCCACTTGATTTGTCGATAGCGAGTACATACGGGTCGTTCTGCCGCTCCACCCAAATGTAAGCCGTTTCAAGGTCCTGCTCGACTGACGCCGCCAATCCGTGACGGGTTTCGATCGGCCCGTATTCCTCGACGAGTTTGCGTTGCCAGCGCACGTTGCCCGCATGATTCAAGGCGACCAGATCGCCTGTTTCGAAGAAACAGATCAATCCGTTCTGATCGGCCACCGGCGTTGGCGCGGCTCGACTGATGTAGTTGTCATTCGCCCGTGGAAACGCATTGGCGATATCAAATTTCCAGAGTCTAGCACCATCATCAAGATCAAAGGCCGTGACATGAAACTGGTCTTTCCGGGGCCCACTGACGGAGGTCACATAGACCTGTCCGTTCCAGACCACCGGGCTCGATTGACCATACCCGGGGATAGGAACGGACCAGTCGATTCTGCTGGCTGCGGACCACTTCACCTGCAGGGAATCTTCTGGCTGCGACAGATTTCCGCCGTTCTGAAACGAGGGCCAGTTCTCCGCAGTATTTGCCTGTGTGGTGGAGCAGATGATGATGAACAAGACCACACCGGTCAGATCGGCAAATTTCTGCCACCACGCATCACGATTCAATAGGCTTGGATGGCTCATGGGGAAAGAAAGTGACTCCTTTTGCGGTGCAAGTGTGCCGGGCGGTTCTATGTCGACTTTCCCGGACAACACGAACGTCAGGCAGAGGAGTTGCTGCAGACCGCCTACCGATGTCAGTCGAGCAGCTTCGTCAAATGGTCTCTGTTAGCGGCTCATCTTTGCCGGTGAAAAGGATAAAATAAGATGCTGCCCGTCGCCGGCCAATTTTGACACCTATGTACCCCCGCAACAAGCAGGATAGTAATCGATTGCTCCTATTTACCCTCGACGAGTCAGGATTTTCGTGATAAAATAGTCGCTTTTCCCAGGCGGCCACCAGGATTTGGGCGCAAATTGAGCACACTGACGATGGGTCAAGTCACCATGTATGCGATTATCAAAGAGGATGGGCGTCAACTGAGAGTCGAAGAGGGCCAGGAAATCAACGTCGACTTCCGGGACATTCCAAAGGGTGGAGAGTTGAAATTTGACAATGTACTGGCCGTCTCGGGCAATGAAGGAGTGACAATTGGCCGTCCTACCATCGACGGTGCGAGTGTTACGGCTGAAGTGCTGGGTGTGCAGTTGGGTGACAAGATGGTGGTTCAAAAATTTCGGCGACGAAAGAACTCACGTCGTAAAACAGGGCACCGCCAGATGTTCACGCGAGCGCGAGTGAACAAAATCCAGGCCAGTTAATTCCATCGGTGCCGCCATTTCAGGAATTATCTCGGGGCTGCTGCAGATGGAATCCTCTGCCAGATGCTCTTTTCCAGGTAGTTTTTCGGGTAGAGCTTGACTACCGGCCTCGGAGCGTTGGTTGGCTGCACGCGCGAAAATGACTCCAAAATGGCTGGCCGGCGCGAGCCAATTCGCCACATGGTCAGTCGAAAAGTCCTCACCTGCCGCCAGTTGGTGGTTTTCAGGGTTCTTTCTGAACGTTGTAAACCATTGCGATAGAGGGTGTTAACGTTATTAGAGGACGTTGCATTTTTCAAAGCGAGATTGAATCGTTAGTACTGGCTTGCTATGCTAGCGTTTTTAGTGGCCATTTGGTTTTCATAAGTCGTTATCTACAAACGACTTTGAAAAAATATTCTAGATGTCGTTGACGCGGGACGACAAATCAGTAAACTCTGCCCTTCGTCCCAAATGTTGTGGTGTAAAATAGAATTAATACAATATCTTGTAGTTTTTCTAATTTTCACACTTCAACGAACGATATTTGGATAAAGAGGCCCCGTTGTGTCTCCAGCAAATGATGTTCAATCAGGGGCTGGGCAGATAGATGTGGTATACAAGTGTATACAATTCTCAAGGATTAGGATTCGCGAAAACAGAAGGAGCTGATGCATGGCTACGGTGGAATTGGTGCAGTCTGTGGCAACAGGTTCACAAACCGACGATTCTTCGTTGCCGGTAGTGAGGCTTGAAATCAAACCGGTGTTTTGTCCACCGGAAGTGAACGATCCGTTTGAAACAGTCGAATGGGAACTACGAACCGCGGAGATCAAGGACGAGACCGGTGGTGTGTTGTTCGAACAGAAAGACTGCGAAATTCCGAAGGATTGGAGCCACTTAGCCAGCAATGTTGTTGTCAGCAAATATTTTTACGGTGAAAACGGAACTGCGGAGCGCGAGCGCAGCGTACGGCAATTGATACACCGAGTATCTCGTACGATTTCTGACTGGGGAGTCGAGGATGGCTACTTCGCGAGCACAGAGGATGGCGAACGATTTTATCGTGAACTGAGTTGGCTGTGCTTACATCAGCATGGTGCTTTTAATTCACCCGTTTGGTTCAATGTTGGTTTGTATCATCAATATGGTGTAACGGGTGACATGTGTAACTGGCACTGGAATCCGGCTACTCGGACTGTCAGTCAGCCCCAGAACCCCTACGAATTTCCTCAGGCATCGGCTTGCTTCATCCAGAGCGTCGGTGACAACATGGAAGATATTATGCGGTTGGCCACAAGTGAGGCCATGTTGTTCAAGTTTGGTTCCGGCACCGGTACCGACTTGTCGACCATCCGCTCGCACAGAGAAAAATTATCGGGCGGAGGCAAACCGTCTGGTCCACTGTCGTTCATGCGCGTTTATGACCAGATTGCGGCAGTCGTCAAATCCGGGGGTAAGACGCGTCGGGCTGCGAAGATGCAGTCGCTCAAGATCTGGCACCCGGATGTGAAGGAATTCATAGAGTGTAAATGGAAGGAAGAGAAAAAGGCGCATACGTTAATTGCCAGTGGACAGTACGACGCCAACTTCAATGGCGAAGCCTATAGTTCTATCCTCTTCCAAAATGCGAACCTTTCCGTACGTGTCACGGACGATTATATGCAAGCGGTGGAGAAAGGTGAGCCTTGGACCACGCGCTGGGTGACCGGTTCTAATCGGCCGGGTCCGAAATATCAGGCACGGGAGTTAATGGATCGGATGGCTCAGTGTGCTTGGCACTGTGGTGATCCGGGTGTGCAATATGATACGACAATCAACCGCTGGAATACCTGCCCCAATTCGGGCCGGATCAACGCCAGCAATCCCTGCAGCGAATACATGTTCCTCGACGATACGGCTTGTAACCTGGCCAGTGTCAACTTGATGAAGTTCCGTCTCCCGGACGGAAAAATTGACATCGAACGTTTGCGGGCGGCTTGCCGCATCTTGTTTGTCGCTCAGGAAATTCTGGTTGATCACGCCAGTTACCCGACCGGACCTATTGCGGAAAACAGCCACCTTTACCGACCCCTGGGCCTCGGTTATTCGAATCTCGGTAGCCTGATCATGTCGAGTGGCATGGCTTACGATTCGGCCGCAGCACGAGGCCTTTGTGGTGCTGTAACGGCCCTGCTTCACGGAGAAGCCAATCGCACGAGTGCTGAACTGGCTCAGGCAGTGGGAACATTTGAGTGCTACGATCAGAACCGTGAACCGATGTTAAACGTCATGCAGATGCATCGAAAGGCGGTCGAACGTATTGACGATTCCTGTCCGGGTTATTTGAAAGAGTCTGCGCGCCGGTTGTGGGACGAGGTATTGATTCAAGGCGGGCGATTTGGTTTCCGCAATGCCCAGGCAACCGTTTTAGCTCCCACTGGTACGATTAGCTTTATGATGGATTGCGATACGACAGGGATTGAGCCGGACATCGCCCTGGTCAAATACAAGCAGTTGGCAGGTGGAGGCATGCTCAAGATCATCAATCAAACGGTACCCAGGGCGCTCAAAACATTGGGTTACGATGAACCGCAGATTGAATCCATTTTGGGTTATATTGAAAAGAAGGACACCATCGAGGGTGCTTCTGAAATCAAGGACAAACATCTGGCGGTGTTTGACTGCGCTTTTAAGCCGGCTGGGGGTGAGCGTAGTATCGAGTGGCGCGCACATGTTTCGATGATGGCAGCCGCGCAGCCATTCCTCTCCGGCGCTATTTCGAAGACCGTGAACATGCCGACGAAAAGTACGCCGGACGAGGTTGCCGATGCCTATCGCTGGGGTTGGAAACTGGGACTCAAGGCTTTGGCCATTTATCGGGATGGTTCCAAGCAGAGTCAGCCACTGTCAACAACAACGGAAGGCGACAAGCAAAAAAGCAAATCCTCGCAGGATCAATCAGCAAAGCGTCCGCGGCGTGAGCGTTTGCCCGATACTCGGGAATCGAGGACTCACAAATTCAACGTGGCAGGTCATGAAGGGTATATCACTGTGGGGTTATATCCTGAAGGCCGACCGGGTGAGCTATTTATCACGATGGCCAAAGAGGGAAGCACCGTGGGTGGTCTGATGGATTGTTTTGGCACGGCGATTTCCATGAGTCTGCAATACGGTGTGCCGCTCGAAGTGTTGGTTAACAAGTTTTCGTATACGCGATTCGAGCCGATGGGACACACGACCAGTCCGGACATTCGCATTGCCAAGAGCGTTGTCGACTACATCTTCCGCTGGTTAGGTATAACATTTATCCCTGGCTATCGAGAGGCAACGGGGGTTGCTCAGACCGCATCAACGGACGCGCAGCCAGCATCGAAAACGCGATCCAAGAAGTCCGATACCACGAACGGAGCGGCTGGCGAAAGCGACCAGCCAACGAATACCGTGTTACTGGAACGCGCCGGTATTTCGATGGCGCCAGAGACGGCGTCTCAAACAATCTCACGGAGTGACCTGTTTGCTCGCTTTCAAAGTGATGCACCCAGTTGCGACAACTGCGGTTCGATCACGGTACGAAACGGAAATTGTTATCTGTGTCACAATTGTGGTAATAGCATGGGTTGCTCCTAGCGGAATTGGAACTCGAGCTGAAGGGTCGATAGCAACTCGTGAGCCGTGACAGGGGCCACTTCGGGTACAGTTTGGTGGCCGCCGGACTTCTCATCAGTACAATCTGATCCTTCAACGGATCTTCAAGATGCGGACAGGAGGTGGCGCGGATCGCATCAAGCCGACTCCCCTGGCTGTGAAATGTCAATGCTTTTCCATGCACTGATGGCAGCAATCAGGGCGCGCCCGAACGTGCTCTCAGAACGTCGGTTTCAACAGGTCCCAACCACAAGCTCTCCTGATCCTTTGCCGCTTTTTCCCGCATCCCCGGGTGACCAGTGAAGTACATGGAAGCCTCGCAGGAGAATGTGGTAAAATCCTGACCGCCACAGATCGAATTCGTGCGGGGAATGACACAAATTGAAGCGGGTCCTGCTACATTTTCGCACCTCGCGTTTCAACACCCAGGTAAATGTTCTATGGATGCTCCCATTATTCTTAAGATTGACGGTGAGGTTGAGCGACCCGTGCAACTCACTCTTTCGGATCTTGCAGAAATCGACCAGGCTTTTCAGGTGGTCGATGTCAGCCGGATTGATCCGCAGCGTCAAGGAGATGCCGTCACATTAAACGGAGTACTGCAGCTCGTGGGAGTTAAACCCACGGCCCGCTATTTAGGATTGCACGCTGCGTTGGACGATTTCCACGCGAGTGTTCCTCTCGAACCTATTCTGGATCGCGCTTTTTTCATCTACCAAATTGCCGGCCAGGGGTTGGATGACAAACAAGGCGGACCGGTCCGTTTTTACATTCGGGATTTCGCCGAATGTCGCATGGATGAACTGGATGAGTGTGCCAACGTGAAGTTCCTGGACCACGTCGAATTTACAACCGAAAGGGGCTTTGACAACCGGCCGACAGACGACCAGGCGCATGCTGATTTGCATGGTCGCAGCGATAGTAAGTGATCTGGGATTGCTTTTCGCCGGGGCGACTTTTTTGGAACCCGGTTTCTGGAATCAGGTTGGTGCAGAAAGCCGTTGGGTGATACGGTCCTTTGACGAAAGTATTCAGGCCTTTGACGAAAGTATTCAGGCCTTTGACGAAAGTATTCAGGGCGAGTCAACGTGGAAAGTTGCCGGATTGATGTCGAGCATGGCGACCAGTTTCGGTATCCGGTGGTTACTGTTAGACCGATTAGTCGGGATGTTGGGGCCATTTATCCGTCCCGGACCGAACGGTGAGAATGCCCGTTTCTTGATTGCCGCCCTCAAATTCACGTATAATTAAACAACCCCCAACCGTTCGTTCACAACGACTTTGCAGTAGCGGAGCATCCGCGATGTGAATCTGCGGGTTCTTTGGAAGGCTTTGTCGCTCGCATGCAATCAGGTAGGCGCACCATGGTTGCCACTCAACGATGTCTGTTGTTCTTAGCGATCTTCTTCGTGGCGTTTCTGTCTGGTGGCGTCTGCACCGAGTTCACAAAGGGAAGTACGACACAACTCAGCTATTACCAGCAGATACTTCCCATTCTTCGCGCCCGTTGCCATGGTTGTCATCAACCCGCCAAATCCGGCGGAAATTATGAAATGACGCAGTTCAATCATTTGTTGGCCGGTGGCGAAAGTGAGGCAACTGCTGTCGTACCCGGCCACCCGGACCAGAGTCGCCTCCTGCAATTAATTACGCCAAACGGGGATGTCGCTGAAATGCCCCGTGGTCGGCCGGCTCTGAGCGTCGCGAAAGTCGCGCTGATTCGACAGTGGATCGCAGAGGGTGCTATGAACGACACTCCCGAGTCAGTCCAGCCGAGCTGGGATGCCGAGCATCCGCCGCTGTACGCTGCAGCACCGGTGATCACGACACTCGATTACTCGCCCGATGGGAAGATTTTGGCCGTATCGGGATACCATGAAGTGCTGCTGCACAAGTCAGACGGGTCGGGCCTGGTGGGTCGTCTGGTGGGCATGTCCGAACGCATCCAATCGGCCGTGTTTTCCCCGGACGGAACACGGCTTGCCGTGGCGGGTGGCTCTCCAGGCCGGCTCGGTGAGCTACAGGTCTGGAACGTTGTCACAGAAACCCTGCAATTTTCTTCGTCGGTTACCTACGACACGATTTACGGAGCCAGTTGGTCCGCAGATAACCGTTACATTGCCTTTGGGTGCAGCGACAACACGGTACGCGTTGTCGAAGCAAAAACCGGCAAACAAGTTCTTTTTAATGGTGCACATAATGACTGGGTGCTGGACACAACGTTTTCGATCCAAGGCGATCATGTTATCTCGGTCAGTCGTGATCGCTCGATGAAGTTGGTGGAACTGTCGACGGCTCGGTTTGTGGATAACATTACCAGTATCACACCAGGTGCGCTTCAAGGAGGGCTGCAGGCGGTCGAATGTCACCCCACTCGTGACGAACTGCTGGTCGGCGGAGCCGATGGGGTTGCAAAAATTTTTCGCACCTATCGCGTTAAAGCCCGGCAAATCGGTGACGACCACAACTTGATTCAAGCATTTCCAGCGTTGCCTGGCCGCATCTATGATGTTGCTTACAGCTCCGATGGCAAGCGGATCGTAGCTGGTAGCAGTTCGCACGGTACGGGTGTCGTCCGCGTTTTCGGGGCGGAGGACGGACAACGGCTTGCGCAAATGGAAGAAATCGTCACAGGTGTCTATGCCGTAGCCTTTAATCCCGATGGAAATACTATCGCCTCGGCAGGTTTTGATGGCCAAGTTTACCTCCATGAGTCAGCCACTGGACGACTGCTGAACAAGTTTGTTCCTGTACCAATAACTCCATGAAACACACATCACCTATCACCCGGCCGGTCTTCACGCATGCTCTCTTGGTATGTGGATTCCTGTCGGCATTCCTGATGGGGAATCTATGCTGGGGCCAACTCGGGATCGCAACCGAGTTGGAGTTTCCAACGGGTCTTGAACCCGGAAAGCTGGTCGCGATCGAAGCGTTACCGAAAGTGATTGAATGGGATCAACCATTCGCCAGTGTCCAGTTGTTGATAACCGGTGTATTGGAATCAGGGCAGACCGTTGACGTGACCCGTTTGGCGACTCTAGTACAGGAACTTGAATTCCTGGAGATCGACGACCGCAGACGGATAAGGCCCAAGAAGAATGGGCAAGGCGAGCTGGAATTCGAGATTTCTGGTAACACCGTTCGGATTCCCGTGCGAGTGTCGGGGTTCAATGTGGAGTATCGAGTCAGTTTTGTCCAAGACGTAATGCCCGCCTTGTCGAAAATGGGATGCAATACGGGTACGTGTCACGGTTCGAAGGATGGCCAGAATGGATTCAAGCTTTCCCTGCGAGGGTATGATCCGCTTTTTGATCATCAAGCGATAACGGACGAATTAGCGGCCCGCCGAGTTAATCGCGTCGCTCCTGAGCAAAGCCTGATTCTTCTGAAATTAAGCGGCAGTATACCCCATCTTGGTGGGACATCGCTGAGCCCTGGTGATGGCTATTATCAACTCCTGAGAGACTGGATTCGTCAGGGCGTACGATTGGATTCCACCTCTTCCCATGTCCAAAAGATCGAGTTGCTGCCCCGCGATCCCAATGTGCCCCAGGCGGGTATGACGCAGCAGATTGTTGTGTTGGCCACGTACGCGGACGGTAGGCAGCGGGACGTGACGTCCGAAGCCATTTTTGACAGCGGTGATATTGAGGTGGCAGAGACCGATTCTCGCGGTTTGGTGCATTTGCTGCGTCGTGGTGAAGCCGCCGTGTTGGCACGTTATCAGGGGGCGTATGCTTCCAGCACGATTACGGTCCTTGGCGACCGTCGGGGCTTCACCTGGACCAAAACAGAACCCTACAACTACATCGACCAACATGTCTACGACAAGCTCCAACGCATGAAGATAGCACCCAGTCCCCTGTGTTCGGACGTTGAGTTTGCGCGCCGTGTTTACCTTGATCTAACAGGGTTACCACCTACGTCAGAAGAAGTCCGTCATTTTTTGTCAGACGGCCAGGAATCGCGCACAAAACGAGAGGCTCTGGTGGACCAACTGGTTGGCAACGGACCCTACATCGAGCACTGGACCAACAAGTGGGCCGACATGTTACAAGTCAATCGAAAATTCCTGGGGAGAGAGGGTGCGCAGGCCCTGCGAGACTGGATCAAGCACTCGCTTGCCTCCAATATTTCTTACGACCGCCTGGTTTACGACATTCTCGTGGCCACAGGATCGAACATCGAGAATCCAGCCGCCTCCTACTGGAAGATCTGGCGAGATCCGGCCCAAGCGATGGAGAACACGACTCATTTATTTCTGGCCACCCGTTTTAACTGCAACAAGTGCCACGATCATCCATTCGAACGCTGGACTCAAGATCAGTACTACGAACTGGCAGCCTATTTTGCCAGGGTTGGTCGCAAGCCCGATCCGAATTTTGCTGAACAAACCATAAGTGGCAGCGGCGTGGAAAAGGAACAATCACTTGTTGAAGTTGTTTATGATCTGCCGTCGGGCGAGATCCGTCACGATCGCACGGGCGAGGATGCCAGGGCCAGATTCCCCTATCAACATACCGACATGGATTCCGATTCGGCTCCGCGACGTCAACAATTGGCCCGCTGGATCACTTCTCCAGAAAACCCCTATTTTGCAAAGAGCTACGTGAACCGGCTCTGGGGTTATCTTTTCGGTCGTGGAATCATTGAGCCGATTGACGACATTCGGGCCGGTAATCCTCCTACCCATCCTCAACTGTTAGCTGCGCTAACGCGAGACTTTCTGGACAGCGGTTTCGATATTCAACACATGCTGCGAGTCATCTGTAAATCACGTACTTATCAACATGCGATGCATACAAGTCGCTGGAACGAAGACGATCGGTTGAATTTTTCACATGCGATTGCCCGGCGTTTACCCGCCGAGGTTCTCTACGATGCAATCCACCTGGCCAGTGGTTCTCGGGCCAAAATACCGGGCCTGCCTCCCGGATTCCGTGCTGCCGAATTGCCTGACGTTGGTTTTGACATACCGTTTCTAGATGATTTTGGTCGTCCCGAACGTGAAAGCAGCTGCGAGTGCGAACGGTCCAACGGAGTTGTTTTGGGGCCCATCATGAAGCTGATCAATGGACCGACTGTCGCCAACGCTCTGGCAGACCCTGAGAACGACTTGGCAAAACTGGTTGCCGAACAAGATGATGACACAGTTCTGATCGAGGAGATCTACCTTCGTTTTTTGGGTCGCCCACCCACCGAAAGGGAAGTCGATTTGGGCCAGTGGGCTTTGCAGCAGGCCGCGTTGGAGAAAAAACATCTTTTGTCACGACTGGTATCGGCCGAAAGCACACTGGGCCAGCGCCAGGCTGACTGGCTCAAGCGAGTTGATTTGGGGCCACGCTGGAAAGAACTTCAGATCGAAGAGTTGCACTCGGATGCGGGAGTCACTCTGACTCCTCTCGAGGACCGGTCCATTTTGGTTTCAGGCCCGCATGGTAAACAAATCTATACATTCACAGCACGCACGGATCTTACCGGCATGACGGGTATCCGACTTGAAGTACTTCCTGACGAATCTCTCCCACGGGGTGGGCCGGGTCGAGCACCCGATGGTAATTTTGTCATCAACCAATTTCGGGTCCGGGCGAGTTCGGTGACGGATCCCGCGAAAAAACAAACGGTCGTCCTGGCCGGTGCTGTGGCCGACTTTAACCAGTCCGGAAGGGAGGTGTCCGGGGCGATCGATGAAGATTTGCATTCAGGATGGGCGATTCGACCGGAATTTAATCAGTCACACGAGGCGCGTTTTGAAATGAAGACCGACATCGGATTCAAGACCGGTACCCTGCTCACGTTTGAGATTGATCAACAACATTATGACGGACTTCATTCAGTCGGAAGATTTCGCGTCTCTGTGACAACACATGCACGACCCATTGGATTTTCCAGTCTTCCACTAGCGATTGTACAAATTCTGAAGACCTCGGAACGGCTCCGCAGTAACGGGCAACTGGAGGAATTAGCCGACTACTACCGCACGATTGATGCAGAGGTCCAACGTATTGAAACCGAGTTAAAACAGCTTGCAGAACGAACGGAAAACTCACGGTTGGCGGGAGTACAGGATCTGGCCTGGGCCCTCGTCAACAGCCCGGCGTTCTTGTTCAATCATTAACTAGCTGGATGGTGGGCGTCCCGGGCAGCAGGTTCAACTTCGCTTCTTCTCGCTTTCCGGGGAGAGGTCGCAGTTCCCTCCGGAACCCGATGAAAGGGTCATACAAACCAGAGCAAACTGGGCGAAATTCAAACACCTCCAGGTGGATGTTTCGTGCCTGGTTCAAATGGACCGGAACTTAACGATTGGGGTTTATCTACGGGCATTGTGCAGGGAAACGGTGTCACGGTCATGATCACGGTTTACGACCACCACTCTTAGATCGCAAACATTCGTGTGGGTAGGTCCGGAGAGGATTAAGCCACCGAGTGGTTTGAAAAAATGATATGCGTCATTTCGCTCTAAAAAATCTTTCGGAGACAGGCCGAGTCGATCAGCCCGAATCACTACGTTTTTATCCAACAGAGCTCCGGCTGCATCGGTGGGTCCGTCTTCACCGTCGGTGCCGCCGGAAAGGATCACAAACCGCTCGGCCAGGGTCGCCAATTCTTCTGGTGTGAGTTTCTCTGACAACGCTACGAGCGACGACAGGGCAAGTTGCTGGTTGCGACCACCTCGACCTCGATACCGGGCATCAACCAGTTGTACGACGGGCTCTCCCCCAGTGATCAAACAATCCGGGCCCGGTTCATGACACATTTGCAGCACCTTAGTGGCCAAATGTCGGCCCACTTCGTCGGCCTGGCCCTCCGGTTTTGTGGCTGCCTTTAGGGCATGCGAATAACCGAGCTTTGCGGCGGCGACGCCGGCCGCTTCAACTGCCAGAGCGTTATTTCCGATCACCAGATGATGGACTTGACATGTGATTGAGCTGGAGCAACCCGGATGGCTGTCCTGTTGTTGCAGGTGGTCAAACACACGCGAGGAAATTCCGGCTGCTTGCGCCTGGAATCGATTTAAAATCTCCAATGCCGCCTGCGGAGTTGATTGGTCGGGGGCTGTTGGTCCTGAAGCAATAGCATCGAGTGGATCTCCCAGGACGTCGGAGATGATCAAAGAAAATAACCAGTCGGCTCGACAATGTCGAGCCAGACCTCCGCCTTTGATGGCACTTAGTTGTTTGCGAACAACATTTAACTCTTCGATATTTGCACCGGCTCCGCTCAGGTGGCTGGTCACCGCTTGCTTATCCTCCAGGAGGATTCCCGCAACCGGTGCCGGTAACAATGCCGAACCCCCGCCGGAAATCAGGCAAAAACAAAAATCTTCCGGGGTGAGCGTGGCGAGGATCTCCAGAATTTGTTGCGTGCCGGCGACGCCTTGGGCAGTTGGCTCATTGACTCCGGCTGGACGCGCAGGATGCAAGGTGGTGCGCTGCAGTTGACGAACACAGTCAGCCGGGACATTGATCCACCCGGTGTAATCTTTCTGTCGCATCAGCTCTTCGCCCAGCGCCTGCTCCAAACCGGCTGCCATGCCGGCTCCGGCCTTGCCGGCTCCCACGGCAACAATTCTTCTGATTTTCCCCAGATCGATCGATTTTCCACCGACAAGAAGTGTTTTGCCGTCCACCTGGACGTTGTTGCGGACCAATTGATCGCTGCGAACTGCGTCGACACCTGCTTGCCAGATATGAAGTGCGTCCTGCCGAAGTTGCGAAGAGGAGCGTGTCATGGTTTGGAGAGTCTATGGTTCTGGTGAGAACACATTTTGAAATCCCCGAATGAGTTGACCGCCGTCGGACTGCCAACAAAATGACAAGTGCTGCAGGCGGTATTTCAGAGTGGTCACTTACCATTGTTGGGGTTCAAAGTCATTGCTTTCACTGGCAGCGTAATCGCTTTTTCCTTGTTATGGTAGCCTAGTACGACCGGACAAGATTTAAAACAAAGCGCATCCTGGCTGCCACCGTAACGTCTTGAGCTGCCACTGCAACTTGAAATCAGAGGGGCGTCATACGTACCGTGCCGAGCCGCAGCAGCAAGGGTGCTGCACGGAAAAATTTCACCCTCGCTTCCAATGGACGGGAACGGGGAAGTTCTGACGGTTGAGACTGCCAGAACGGAAAGTTCGCGTGACCAGAGTTTCCGGGAATTGGGTGGCGGATGTTTGGCTCGAGTTGGAATGCTTACCGTAAAACGGGCACTACCCGGTCAGCTTGTTCGGAATTGGCGGGTTGGTCTGCTGACAATTCCAACGGGGTAATGATCACGGCATCAATCAGGGCTTCTCCCAGACCAGTCAATCGAAAGCTCAGTTGTAGATTCCCTTTTTCATTTGCAGCACGATAAAGTACGAATTCCCGCCAAGCGTCACCCACTTTTAAGATCCGCAACGCAAGGCTGTTTCCGCCACCCGAGTCTGAGATTAACAGACCATCTTCACTGCCCGTGATAGGAGCCGGTATTTTCAGCCATCCATGGACACGCAACAATTGGCCGGGCTCTGTTTGGATGGTGGGGCTGTGAATCGTCAAGGGAGCTGAATCCACCAGTTGGGCGGACTGTCCTGGGTCGGTTGGCCAGGCCCTGAGCCTCAGTGCATAACTTCCGGATTTTCGATCTTGGGGAGTGAGCTCTACGTCGGATCGAATCGTTGATTGTTCAGTCGCGTTTTGTTGCCAACCATGGTCCAACATATGGTTCAGATTCTCGAAATGACCTCCTGGTAACAGATTGGATCCGGCTTGCAAACCTTGGAACCGGGAGCTGTAGGACCAATGGAGCCGCAACCCGTCAAAGCTCACCAACCAGGGACTGGCGACCGGCCATTGGAATCGGCCGGCTACCTTTTCCCACATGGCCCGCCGTGTCAGGCCGTTCAACTGGAGGGCTCGCATGGACTTTTCGTCGCTGGCACGGAGGTTTCCTGAGACGAGCTGTTGTTGTGCGTGTTGCGTAGCAGATTGTGCCTGGTTGAACCACTGTTGAGCTTGCAGAGGCATGTCTTCGGATTGAGAAATTGTCGTCGCAATATGAGCCAGTTCGGCTTGGGCCAGGTCATGGAGCTGACGAGTAGCGCGGGACTGCTGTTCTGACAACTGAGCCGTCAGCCGTTGAAAAACCAATGGATCCTGGGTGAGCACGATGGCGGCAGCCAAATGAAAATCATCTAAGACGATGAGAGTCCCACCTGTCACTCGTTTCTGTGACAGTGGCACCAGTTTCGACGAAGTCACAAGATAGGCTTCGTTGGAACTTGGAATTCCAGGCACAACGAAACGGAGCTTCTTATTTGTTTTTGAACCGGCACTGTACTGAGCGCCATCTGCATAGCGAATCGGCAGGAGCAGGTGGGAGCGGTCGATTGCGAGAACACTGACGCGTACTTGTGGATCGTTGGTAGCGACCTGGGCCACGAGTTTTCCAGTAGAAGTCCAAGGCTCCAAGAGGGAAAGTTCCTGATTTAGAACGGCCAAGGAGAGCAACCGCCTCCGGGAAACATCCCCGGCTGCGAGAGACCGCTGAGATGCATAGCATAATCCGCGGGCTCCTGCTGCAACTCCCGATAAGGCCAACAAACGCATCTGTTCGTACTCGGCAGCGGAGGAAAGAACACGTTCACCCGAAATCAATGACCACTGGTCGGTTACGGAAGCGGCCAGGTTGGTTTGCACGGCTGCCCAAAACGGTGTTCCCGGGCGAGCAAGTCGCTGTTGGTGCCTCAACCATTTGCCATAATCCTTCAGTTCAAAACTACTTCCCAAAACGTCACGCCCAAACAGCAGCAGGTCGGCGTATCGACTGTAGCGGAGCTGACTGTTGTGCACATTGCATACGAGGGGGCGGTCCGCCACGGGGTCTGCACGTCGGATCTCATCAGCCAGACGTCGGGTTGCATCAATATCACGCGAGGTCAACCGATGGCCAAGATCCCAAGCGAGCACGCGATCAAATTGAGCTCCTAGACTATCCGGACCTCTCAGTTCAGGAGGCGGAGCCACCAGCCACAGATTGAGTCGCTCCGCTTCGGCAAGTTGGTGGCTGGTTGGCGGGGCGGCTAGGATAACTCCACTGACTTGCGCAGTTTGCAGTAATTCGAATGATTCACCCTGGTACTGCAGCAGTCGAGGAAACAATGGGCGTCCCGCAGCCAATAACACCGAACCTTCCAATTCGGCCGTATTGGATGAATGGTTCAAAGCACGGCGGCCAGTCCAATGGCTTGCGTCGGACCATTCCTCACGCGCAGTGACGGGTCGCGCGTTTTGGAAAGGAGAAGGCCCAAAATGCGCACTCTTTGTACCAACTCGGTTTTCCACATAAATGTCGTCAAAGTTTACGGAGGTGGTGCCCAAGCCGCCGTAAATGTTAACAGCAATCTGGTCGATAAAGGCTTCTTTGTCATCAACTTCTGGTCCCAACTCGTTTCGCAGCATACGAGTTTGACGCGTCAGCAACGATGTGACTTTATTGAGCACCAAATACTGCCAGCGTCCGACCTGAGTGTAACTCGTACCCCGGATCCAAACCGTCAAAGGTTTTCCGCTGTGAGGGTCAAGACTTCGGGGCAGGACAACCCGTCCAAGAAGCTGCAAGCCTGACCGATTTGCTCGAATCCAGACACCGAGTTGGAGCTCCTCGATAGCGCGGGCGGACTGAATTGGGTGGCCAGCATAGACGTAAGTGCCACGATCGGCCTGGATCGTCATCAGTTCACAGCCACGACCCGAACGGGCGCCGGAAAATACCCGCTTGTGTTCCACCAGACTCACCTGGCAATCGCTTTCCACCAGTTGCCAGCTCGGTTGCTGCCCCTCGAAATCCTCCAGCACGGACTCTGCGTGCAACAAGACCGTCAGGCAGACTGTAGCCAGGAGTGTTAGGCATGGCGTTAAAACTCTAATTGCCCTCACACTCTTCCTTTACCGCTTGCGGGGTGGGAATGATGGGCACCCTGTTTTTGTCGAAAAACAAAGCCCAGCGGCAACGGCGCGAGCGCCCCCGTCGCTGCTCCGGGAGATGATGCAGAAAGACGACAATATGGTCAGATCTTTATCGTTGACTGACGGTGGGCTTGTACACCGATTTGTGAGGTATCACTAGATCAGGTGTCGAATTTTGTCAGCATCCGGTTGTGCTGGAATCTGCTAGCGATTTGGCAGGTTTATCTGTAATCCTTTGAAATAAAACAACTTGTTAACGGTTACTCCCATTTGCTCGAAATTGGCACAAGTTCTGCTTTAATTTCGGGCCAATACTACAAGGTTGATTCCAAGGTCGTTCCGACCCGTCAGGAGCAAGCATCTCGGTGCGCGAATCGGCCTGTTCCGAATTGGCGAAGTTTTAACAGAGGGACAACTATGACGCCTGCACCTCGAATATCAACCGAACAAGCAGCGACCTTGCCTAACGACATTATCGAATTGGAAGCGGCCGTATCCAAATTATCTCCCGAAGTGAGGGACAGACTGGCTCCTCTGATGAATCGAATCACGGAAAGCACTTTCCGCAGACGACGAATCTTAAAGCTCGTACAGGAAACGATCAGCCAACTTCGTCTCGACATGAAATACCTGGTATTCGATTTGGAAGCGACGCGCCGCGAGCGCGACGCCCTGGAAAATGATTTTCTGGACTACGACGAGGACACGGAGGAAAACTAGAGTTTCTGTTCGTGACGATAAAACAGCAGATTCAACGCGAGAAACCAAAACCAGCTACCGAGCGACACGCGGCAGTGCATTCCCTTGTGTCGTGTCTTTGACGATGAGGCAGGTGCATTTTTCCAGATGGCCATGGGGTCGAGTTTTCACAAATGGGTCCCCGTTTCACCCGGTTGGGTTTCGGCAAAATCTCATGCGCCAATAACGAGTTGCGATGCACGTAGATCTGGATTTTAATTTTTTGGACAAGTAGAAATTGTATTTTCATTGAAAACAGCATTGAATTCTTAATTGTGAAGTCGGTTGAAGGACGTTATTATAAAGTAAGGGCATGCTGGGTCCGGAAAGATTGACCATCCTCGACTTGGCCCCCCTTTACATTGACAACTCGGCACCCAGTACCACAAACGTGTCATCAACGGTTGTGTCACGTTGTCAAATAGACTACTGCTGAGATCAAACGGGAGTAGCGGATTTACCCGGTTCAGTCGAAAGGTAACGCCCTTTTCAAAAGACGAAACTGGGAATCTAACATCGCCGGTTCCTCATGTCGCCCGCTGGCGTAATCACGCCAATTGTGGCACCCACCACTAACGCCTGACCTGATAGCTCTAGATGCCTTTTTCCCATGTCCGAAGTGTCGGCCGAACAATTTGCCCAGCGGGTTATCAACGCCAATTTGTTGGATGAGCGCCAGTTGGAATCAATCTGGAGCGAACTGGGAAGTCGCGAAGAATCCAGTGAAAGGTTTTCGCTGATCGCTTTGCGTCGCCAACTCTTGACGAACTATCAGGTGGAGAAGTTGTTGCGGGGGGATCGAAGCGGTTTCTACTACGGTGGCTACAAAACCCTCTATTTGGTTGGTTCAGGGGCGTTTGCACGTGTCTACCGCGCCGTTCACCGGGATACCGGAGAAGTGAAGGCGCTGAAGGTGCTTCGCAGTCGCTACAGCCACGACTCCGAAGAAACGCAAAATTTTTTGCGTGAAGGTCGCATGGGAAAAATGCTTCAGCATCCCAAGATTGTACCAATCCATGACGTGCAATCTGCTGGAAGAACGCATTACATTGTGATGGATTTTGTCGAGGGAAGGAACTTGCGGGAATTTGTCAAGATTCGTAAGAAACTGCGGGCAGAGGAAGCAACGGACATCACCATGCAGGTGGTGGAAGGATTGGACTATGCATTCGCGCGCGGAATTTCCCATCGAGACATGAGACTTTCGAATGTTCTGATATCCAGTCGCGGAGTGGCCCAGTTGGTCGACTTTGGGCTGGCGGCAACTGGAGAAAAACCAACGAGCCGTGTTGAAGAACATCCCAATCCGCGTGCCATTGACTACGCAGGTCTCGAACGGGTAACAGGCGTTCGAAAGGACGACAAACGCAGCGACATCTTTTTTCTGGGTTGCATGTATTACAACATGCTCACGGGTGAGCCGCCACTGCCTGAGACCAAGCAACGAGTCCAGCGGTTGAGTGCCAGCAGATTCAGGGATGTAGTGCCTATTAACCAACTCGATCCCGAATTGCCGCAGCATTTGGTGATGATTGTTAAACGCGCCATGCAGCTGAATCCCAATAGCCGCTATCAGACACCCGCGGAAATGTATGAGAATTTGAAGCTGGCAAAGAAGTCGCTGAGTACGCAAGTCGCGGTAACGACTCAGCAACAGCCAGAGATTCCGATCACGATCAGAACAAAACATTCTGCCCCTGTCAGTTCTCCGGTTGCAACGCCAGTTCACTCTTTGATGGTCGTCGAATCCGATGTCGAAATGCAGGATTTGCTGCGGGCACGATTGAAAAAGAGAGGCTTTCGAGTCCTGGTTACCAACGATCCGACCCGGGCCATCGGACGCTTCGAGACCTCGGAACACGAGATGCCCGCAGAGTGTGTGATCTTCAGCACGCGCGAACTGGGCGAACGATCAGTGAAGGCCTTCAACCTGTTTGGCAAGCTACGGAATACAAGAAGCGTTCCCGCAATTTTGCTCCTGGAAGAGGGTCACAGCAAGTGGCGCCAAGATGCTGAGGTGGCCGCACATCGGGTGGTCGTTCAGATGCCAATCCGGCTGGGTCAGCTGCAGGCGGTTTTCGAGAAATTGTTGGCGTCAACGTAACTTCGATGAGTGCTGCGAGCAGCGGCGAACGGCTGAGATCTTGCTGCAATACGACTGGGCAGGTGTCAAGCTCCTCAAAGTCGACTCTGCCAAGCGAACGACGGTGAACGTTGCTACGTCACCCGCAAGTGATCGATGCCGGTCAAGGAATCCTGAGGGCTTTCCTGTACTGGATGTGCCATTCTTATTTGCGTCATTTTGTGCGCAGGACCAACCGGCAAGTTCACTGCGCAGAGGATCTTCGGTTGGTTCCATCGGTGAAAATCAACGCAGTACGTCTTCAAAAGCAGTTTGCAGGCACTTCAGGGCCAACAGGCCTTTGCTGCCATCGACCACGACGTTGACGCGTACTTCACTTGTGTTCACCATCTCAATGTTGATATCTGCAGCTGCAAGAGATCGAAACATACGGATAGCAACGCCCGTGTGACTGCGTAAGCCAATCCCTGAAACGGAAAGCTTGCACACGTCAGGACTGCTTGTGACTGGTCCGCATTGGAAATCGCTAGTGAGTTTATCCGCGACCTGCTGGCTGTTTTGCAGTGTCGGTTTGGGTACGGTAAAACTTAAGTCGGCCAGGCCATCACGACCGTAGCTCTGGACAATCATGTCAACGAAGATGCCAGCCGCCGCGACATCTTCAAAAACCTTGGCTGCCACACCGGGTGCGTCGGGAACATTATGGATAGAGACGCGTGCCTGCGACTCGTCCAGTGTGATCTGGTCAATCGTGAGTTCCTCCATACCGACTCCCTGCAATCTGGCCACCACATCGACCGGGTCGCGCGGCTCGGGAGAAACGGTTGCGGGGAAGGTGGGTCTGTCGGTGGGCTCTTGGTGTAAGCTGAACACCTCGTGGATCACCCGCAGTGCGGTTTGTGCTTCTGGACGACTGACCAATACCGATATTTTGATCTCACTGGTAGTGATCATCTGAATATTGATTCCGGCCTCAGAAAGACCGCGGAACATGCGATCTGCCACTCCTGTCTGTTGTGCCATCCCCAGTCCCACCGCCGACACTTTGGCGACGTTTTCATCGTGGGTCACATCGAGTGCACCCAGCGATTGGCTGGCGCTGGCCACGGCGTCGAGTGTGGGTTGAAGTTCGTCTCGAGGCACGGTGAAAGAAATGTCCGCGTGACCTTCATCACCCACATTTTGGACAATCATATCGACGCTGATGTTTTGCTCGGCAATTCGCGAAAAGATCTCGAAACTCGCTCCGGGAACGTCAGGAACGCCAAGTACCGTTATGCGGGCTTCGTTCATCGTGATAGCAGCACCTCCAACGGCCATGTTGGGCGACTCGGGTTCTGCCACAATCATGGTTCCAGGCAGGTCTGTAAAACTACTGCGTACATGAATAGGTACCGAGAATTTTTTGGCAAATTCAATCGAGCGACTATGCATGACGCCAGCACCGAGGCTGGCCAGTTCGAGCATTTCGTCGCAACTGATCTGTGACACGCGACGGGCTTCCGCAAGTTTACGGGGATCGGTGGTATAGACTCCGTCGACGTCGGTGTAGATCTCACACACATTGGCACCCAGTACTGCTGCCAAGGCCACAGCCGTTGTATCACTTCCTCCACGACCAAGTGTGGTAATGTTGTAATCCTCGTCGATTCCCTGGAATCCGGCCGCAATCACAATGTTACCCTCGTCCAACAGTTGCTGAATTCGTTCCGTTGAAATCGAGATGATGCGAGCCTTGGTATGTGTACTATCGGTTCGAATGCCAATTTGTGCACCGGTCAAACTGACGGCCTGTTCCCCCAGCGAATCAATCGCCATGGCCATCAGAGCGACGCTGACTTGCTCGCCCGTTGAAAGCAACATATCCATTTCTCGTGCGGGAGGATGTTCACCGATCTCGGCTGCCAATTTGATGAGCAGATCGGTGTTTTTTCCCATTGCACTTACGACCACTACAACCTGGTTACCTTCTTGGTGTGCCCGCACGGCTTTTCTGGATGCCGCCAGAATCTTTTCTGTATCTGCGACACTCGTGCCGCCGAATTTCTGAACAATTAATGCCATGGTGGTTAACTATGAACGAAACGTGAAGACTGGAAACGATTTGACTTTTGAGGTGTCGAGCAGGTATTACAATCCACGTGCTCAGTGCAGAAAATGCCCCATCAACTGCCAACCTTCCGGAAAGCAAAGTCCCGACTGAGCGGCCGAGATCTCGTCGTAAGTTTTCTGGTTGTCCTGGTTAACTTGAGTTCCCGCCAGGGCGAACGGTACCGCACCGTGGCTATGGGTTTTAGTACGGATGGGAGTTGGGTGATCAGGAGTGACGAGCACTCGATATTCTCCCTGGGCCTTCAGGGCTGCGTGTAATGGGTCCACGATGTGCCGATCAATCTGTTCCAAGGACTGAATCTTTGCCTGGATGTCGCCTTCGTGAGATGCTTCGTCGGTCGCTTCCACATGAACGCAAATAATGTCGGTATCCGTCAGAGCGTTGATTGCATGATCGCCTTTGGCGGCGTAGTCGGTGTCCGTGTATCCGGTTGCTCCGGGGACTTCAATCCGATCCCAGCCCAACAGTACCGCCAGTCCTCGTAAGAGGTCGACTGCGGTGATCATCTTGCCAGATTTTCCATATCGATCGGCGAACGTTTCTAGAACGGGCTGCTGCCCCAAACCCCAAAGCCAGACGTTGGTTGCCGGCAACTTGCCCGCCGCTTTCCGCTGCTGGTTCACAGCATGTTTCTTAAATATTTTCACCGATTGGCTCATTAATTCATTCAACAAACCGCTACCTGGTCCACGGGGATAGTGGTCCGTGACAGGTTGATCCGTCAAGTCGTGGGGAGGAAACGTGATCGTTTCCTGTGAAAACGGGGCTGGAAATTCGCTTTCTCGATAGAGAAGCAGGTTGCGATAACTGACGCCGGGGATGTATTCGAGTTGCTCCTCGGCCAATTGGTTCTGTGCCGTCTCGAGGAGTTGTCCGGCTTCGTCCGTGCTGATATGGTCTGCCGTAAAATCACGCATCGTTTGTTGCTCGATCGTGACTAAATTGCAGCGAATGGCCCAGTCGGTCGGGTTCAATTGAATTCCCTGCGCGGCAGCCTCCAGGGGTGCCCGGCCGGTAAAGTGCAGCGTCGGATCGTATCCCAGAAGACTCATGTTGGCGACCGCCGAACCCGCAGGCAGGTGGTCAGGCACGTGTGTCGCCAGTCCCACGGATCCTAGCTCTGCCACGTGGTCCATTGCCGGGGTCGACGCAGATTGCAACGGAGTCCTGCCCCCCAGCGATTCTTGTGGCTCATCGGCGCAACCGTCGGGGATAATGATGGCGTATTTCATCTAGTCCAAGATTCTCATCTTGACGATCTTTTGTCGGATCGAGTCGAGATTTTCCAGAGCTTCCACCGCTTGATTCATCGCTCCCTCGGTTGTTCCGTGTGTCATGATGACCAGTGGCACCCCCGGAGAGCTGACTTCCGGATTGGGCTCGTGTTGGATGACTGAAGCGATAGATATTTGCTTGCGTCCCAAAATCCCTGTTACTTCTGCAAGCACACCGGGATGATCGTCCGCAGTTAATCGCAGGTAATACCTCCCGGTCACCGCTTTTGGGTCTGCCAGTTCAACACGGGCAGCTTGCTGCGACCAGAGTTCTAGTGTGCGGAAGGTGAGTTGTGTCCGTCCCAACGCCGTGTCGATCATATCGGCCATCACTGCCGAGGCTGTGGGCATTTGTCCAGCACCCAGCCCATGAAAGAACACTCTTCCTACAGCGTCGCCATTCACGTCCACTGCGTTATAGGCACCGCGTACTTCACCCAACGGGGTGCCGTGCCGTACCAGAGTTGGCGAAACGTGTAGTTCCAGGCCGGATTCAGTTAACTGGGCGACCGCCAGCAGCTTGATTCGATAACCCAATTCGCGAGCGTAACGCAAATCGGCCGGATCGAAATCCTGGATTCCCGTGCGTGGTATTTCATTCCAGCGAGGGCGGGCTCCAAACGCCAGATGGGCAAGAATCGACAATTTCTGGACGGCGTCGGTGCCATCCACGTCCATGGTGGGATCTGCTTCCGCGTAACCGCGTTGTTGAGCTTCGCTGACCGCATCCTCGTAGTTGGTTTCGGCCTCTTCCATGCGGGAGA